>NZ_JANSIK010000029.1:0-11958 GCF_047462035.1 Synechococcus sp. R5-15
GGCTTGCCAACTGCAGGGCTACCGAAAGCCCGCCCTGTACTGCGAAGCAGTCAGGGTCGGGTAGTTTACGATGTGTTGACCCCAGACCGGCTCCCTTGGTTGGTTTAGCCGTTTTTCATTGCGGAGGTCATGATGGTCGAGGTTTTGGAAAGAGAAAAATTGGCCGAGGCACCTGCTGATAGTTCTCCGGCAGCTTCTCGAAAAATTTGGACTGACGAAGAGTTTATGGCTTTACCGGAGGATGGCAATCGCTATGAGGTTGTGAATGGAGAACTGGTTACTGTGGGCTCGGCAGGCGCAAAGCATGGGTACTACGTAAGTTTGATTCATATCATTCTAGGCTCGTACGTTCGCAGTCAAAGGATTGGATTTACCTTCGATTCCGATACTTCCTTCAAAATGAAATCCGGTAATCGCCGCTCTCCGGATTGTTCTTTTTTTTCCAAAGAACGACTACAATCTCTGGGCGGGATCCCAAGGGGTTATATTGAGGGATCCCCAGACTTGGCTGTAGAAGTTCTCTCCGATGCCAACACCGTTGGAGAGATCCATGATAGGCTCGTTGAGTATTTTGAGAATGGATCCCGGCTGGTCTGGATCATTCATCCTGAAGAGAAATACGTTCTGGTCTATCGCCGGCCTGAGCCTGAAGCATTGAAGAAACCCGGCGACATCCTGGAAGGTGGAGAGGTGATCCCTGGATTTGCGCTGGATTTATCAGAGTTTTTTGCCGAGCCGGAGTTGTAGTTTTTCACCAACGCAATGTACGGATAAGACGCCTTCAGCACCTAGGGAAGAGCAGCCCTGTTAAACTAGTCTCAACAGTGGGATCCCATTTCATGGCACCGGTCTATCCGCAGGTTCTGGAGCGCAATCCCAAACGGCTGCGCATTGCCCTACAACGGTTCACTTCCCAGCAACTGGCTTGGCGGGCGGCAGCAGGCTTGGTGCTGCTGATTGTGGGATCCCAACTGTGGGCCCGTTCGCCGCTGTGGGGGTTGGTGGCTGTGGGGATGGGCTTGTGGATTGGGATCCCTTGGGGGCTAGGCCAGATCTTGAGCCTAGATCGAGAGAGGCAGGTGGTGACCCTGACCCACCTGCGTGGCCCTTGGGGGATTTGGCGGCAGCAGGTGTTTTCCTATCCCTTGGCTCAGTTGCAAGGAGTGCGGCTGCATCGAGTGGGTCAGGAAGTTTTGGATAACCAAGCTCAAGAGAGTTTTCAGGTCCAAAGCCAAGTGCGGCTGCAGTTTCACAGCGATCCTTCTAAACCGGAGCTGAACGAGGAGGTCATCGCCTGCTTTAGCAGCCAAGTCGGCATCAAAGGGGACGAACCAGAAGCTTTCGTGCTCTCTCAGCGGCTGGTGCGCTGGATTCAGAACTATCTATCCGAACACTCAGGAAACCTAAGAAACAACTCTTCACCCTGAAAGCCCCCTTTTCGAGGATACTGCCCCACCGTTCCAGTGGACTCAAACTTTGCTCTCCTTTTCGGGGAGATGGGGAATTGTTGGCACAGTGCTTGATCCTGGGTTAGAAATGCTACCGAAAAGCAGCGTACTCCTTGACACTTTCTAAACTTAACTTAATCGACAACCTTCATGAGCGCCTCCTGGGATCTGGTCAACCTGCTTACCTTACTCAACTGGAACACTCTGCCCGGATGGCTTTGGCTGCTCCTTTGGGGATCCTCACTGGCCGTGGTGATGTACTGGCAAAAGCGCTGGCTGCAGCGGGATCAGGTGGGTTTTCCCGATGTCATCATGCTGGCGCGTGCAGATACGACGGTGGTGGAATGTAACGAAGCTTGCCAGAAAATCTTGGGGGATTGGCGGGGCAGGCGCTGGATCGACGTGCTGCCGGCAGAAGAGCAGGAGCAGGCGCAGCAAAAGATAGCCCACCTTACCCCTCAGCAGCCCACCTTTACCCGGATTAGCAGAGTGGCGGATGCAGCGGGGCAGGTGCGGTGGTTTGAGTGGATCAACCAAGGCATTTTTGACCGGCGGGGCCGCTTGCAGTTTATTCGCGGCGTGGGCCGAGACATTACCGAGAAGAAACAGTTGGAAGAAAACCTGCGGCTGCGGGAGGCCCAACTGCGCACCTTGTTGGATGCCCTGCCATTGGCGGTGTGGGCCAGGGATCCCCAGGGAGTGCTGATTTTGCAAAATGCCACTGACCGCGCCTGGTTTGGCGATCTGCTGGGCACTTCTTTGGAGGCAGTGGCTCAAGAACACGGGGACTGGCAAGAGTATGTCGCCCGCGCCCTTCGAGGGGAAGTTGTCAAGTACGAGAGGAAAGAGCTCGTTCAGGGAGAAGAGCGCTATACCTATTCCGTAGTCGTGCCCCTGAGAGAGCAATCGGAAGGGCGGGGGGTTCTCGGCGTTAGCCTAGACATCACCGAGCTAAAGCGCCTGCAACAAGAGCTAGCAGAGCAGCAGGAGCGCTTTCGCGCCTTTATTAACAACAGCCATGACGTCTTGTGCCGGATCGATGCCCAAGGTTTGCTATACATCCTAAATCCCCCAGTTGTTGAGAAAATTTTGGGTCGTGTCCCCAATTCGGGAGAAGCCCTGCCTTTGGATTGGGTTCACCCTGAGGATCGGCAGGTCGTTGCTGATGCTCTTGAGCAACTCAAGGCTCGACCTGGCGAGACACTCAGCTTTATTTACCGGGCCCAACACGCCGATGGCCAGTGGGTGTGGCTGGAGAGCTTCTGCACCAATCTTTTGGAGGATCCCTCTGTGCAAGGGATCGTTTCCAGTACCCGCGATATCACCCAACAAAAGCAGGTGGAACTGGCTTTGCGAGAGAGCGAAGCCCGCTTCCGAGAAATTGCAGAGGCTGTACCGGTGGTTTTCTTTGTGTATTCTGCAGACTTGAGCCAGTCTCTCTACAAAAGCCCCCAAAGCGAGAAGATCTGGGGTTACACAGCAGAAGAGTTTCGCCGCAAGCCAGATCTCTGGAAAGACAGGATCCATCCCGAAGATCTGCCAAGGGTACTGCAGGCGGCCGCCCGAGCCACTCAAGAAACCCAGCAGATCACCTACCGCATTTTCCATCGGGATGGCAGGCTGCGCTGGCTGCGTACTTCTTGCCGACCCATCTTGAACGAACAGCAAGAGGTTATCCGTATTGTTGGCATTACCGAAGATATTACGGAGCAGAAAGAAGCAGAGCTGGCTCTACAAGAAAGCGAAGCTCGGCTTAGGGCTATTCTGGATGGGATCCCTTTTTCTATCTTTCTCAAAGATCTGGAAGGGCGCTATCTTCATGTAAACAAGACTTATCTACAACAGAGAGGCTGCAAGGCAGAAGAGCTCATTGGAAAGTTGGATAGTGAGCTGTTCGCATCAGAAGAGGCTCTAGAATTTCGAGATCAGGATCAAAAAGTCCTGCAATCTCCGCATCCTGTCAGCTACGAGCGAACCTTTTTCCGCGATGGCAAGAGATTGACCCAGTGGGTCACCAAGTTTGCCCTGCGGGATCAGCAAGGGGATCCCTATGCCGTTTGCGGTGTTGTTGTGGACATCACCCCCCTCAAAGAAGCTCAAGAAGTGCTTCGGCAAGAGGCAGAGCGGGAGCGACTGTTGGGGGCCTTATTGCGGCGGATCCGCCAAGCTTTGGACTTGCAAACCCTCTTGGAAACAACGGTTGCGGAAGTGCGAGAGTTTCTCCAGGTAGATCGGGTGATGATCTATCAGTTGCAGGAAGGTGTAGGGGGGTTTGTAGCTGCTGAGTCGGTGGCGGATCCCTGGCCCAGCCACTTGGGCCGCCGGGTGTGGGATGCTTGCCTTCGCCAGGATCCTTGCTACCGCAAGTACCAAGAGGGCTTTGTGCAAGCCATAGCCAACGTGGCGACGGCCAATTTGGATCCTTGCTATCGGGAGCTCTTGGAATCTTTCCAGGCCCAAGCCAACTTGGTGATCCCAATTCGGCGGGGAGAGGATCTCTGGGGCCTTCTGGTGGCACAGCACTGCCAATCCAGCCGCCCTTGGCAAGAGTGGGAAATCCGGCTTTTACAAGAGCTGAGCGATCAATTAGCCATCGCGTTGCAACAGGCCCAGTTATATGAACAACTGCAAGCCCTCAATCAAACCTTGGAAGAAAAGGTTCGGCAACGCACCTCTGAGTTGCAGCGATCCCTGCAATTTGAGGCCCTGCTGAAACGCATCACTGACCGGGTGCGCGACTCTCTGGATGAAGCTGAAATTCTCAACACCGCTCTGCGCGAGCTGGGAGAAAACCTAAATGCAGATGGCTGCGATATTGGCCTTTACAACGCCGATCTCACCCTTTCCACCATCAGCTACGAGTACTGCCCCCGCTCCAATTCCTCCCTGAACATTTCCATATCCATAAAGGGTGGGCCTTACGACGATGTTCATCAACAATTGCTCGCAGGACAGCCCTGCCTTTTTTGCTTCTACTGTCCAGAAAAGACAGTGGAAAAGCGCCAGGTGGTCATGGCTTGCCCCCTGCCGGATAAAGGCCAAGTGCTAGGGGATCTGTGGATCTTTCGCTCAGCTGAGCGTTCTTTCGACCAGCAGGAGATGCAGCTTATCCAGCAGGTGGCCAATCAATGTGCTATCGGCCTAAGGCAGGCGCGCCTATTCCGAGCTGCCCAAGAGCAGGTGCAAGCCCTGGAGCGCCTTAACCGCCTCAAAGATGACTTTATCAGCACCGTCAGCCACGAGTTGCGCACTCCTCTAGCCAGCATGAAAATGGCGTTGCACATGCTGCAAGTTGCCCCTGCGAGGGAGAAGCAGGCCCAGTACCTATCCATCGCCCAGCGGGAATGCCAACGGGAGATCGAGCTGATCAATGACCTGTTGGATTTGCAGCGGCTAGAGGCAGGAGCCTATGCTTTGAATCTGCAAACGCTGACCTGGGAAGCCTTGTTGGGGGATTTGCTGTTGGCTATTGGCGAACGCGCCCGTACTAAGGGGCAAACCTTTCAAGCCAACGTGCCTCTGGAGAGCAGCATCACCACAGATCCTCTCCTTTTGGGGCGTATCCTGCGGGAGCTCCTGCACAACGCTGTGAAATACACCCCCGGCCAGGGATCCATCCGCCTAGAAGTCAGGGTTGAGGCCAACCGAACTCGCATCCAAGTCAGGAATAGCCAAGAGATCCCGGCTGAGGAACTCACCCGCATTTTCGAGCGTTTTTACCGGATCCCCAGCCATGATCCTTGGAAAGAAGGGGGCACGGGTTTAGGCTTGGCCTTGGCAAAACAGATGGTGGATCAACTGAGGGGATCCATTGAGGTCAACAGCTCTGCCGGTTGGACGACTTTTACGCTCCACCTGCCCCCTCTGCCCCAGTTTTAAAGGTTGAGCGGATCCCTGGGGACTCCTGCTTTGCGCTTGCGCTTTTCCAGGTTGGTTTCAAAGTAGCGATGGTTACGCAGATCTGGCAAGATTCCTGCCTCAGAAACTTAGCCCTTAAAGCGGCGCAGCGCCGATTTGATCCCTACCTTAGGGGTTCTCTCCCCCGGTACCTCTGCACAGCCCGTCTTATTGTAAGTTCTGTAGCAACAGATACGGAAATAGTTCCCAACACAGATGCTCATCTCGGCCAGAAGAGATAGAGGCTGAGTATTCTGAGGGTTGCTGTCGTATCCGGGATCTGGATTGGCCGCCAACCCAACCTTCTCAATCTGGTCACGCTGCCGAAGACGCGAGGCAGAGAGGATTTGTTGCAAGTAAGTTTCAATTCACAACTTTTTCTTAATAAGTGATTTCGGTTCTTGAGGATCTGGCTTACTTTGTTACCTGTAGAGTGTTCCTTGCCAAAAACCTATGAGCATTGTTGCCCAAGTCATCGCGCAGTCGGACGCGGCTGATCGCTTCCTCAGCAGTGCCGAGATCGCCAAGCTAGAGGATTTCTTCAGCAAGGGTCAAGTTCGCATCCGAGCCGCCCAAAAGTTAGCAGAGAACGAGCAAAAAATTGTCCAGGAAGGCAGCAAACGGTTTTGGGCCAAATGCCCCAACACCCCCAGCAATAAGGGCAACCCTCAAAAAACTGCCCTCTGTCAACGAGATCAAGGCTGGTATATCCGCTTGGTTAGCTATTGCATCTTGGCAGGCAACGATAAGCCGCTGGAAGATATCGGCTTGAACGGCATGCGAGAAATGTACATCTCTTTGGGCGTGCCGCTACCCAACCTGCGGGTGGCGATGAGCTGCCTAAAAGAGGTAGCTGCCGGCATTCTTTCTTCAGAGGAGATGGCTCTAGCTGCCCCCTACTTTGATCGACTGATTCGCGCTTTTTGAATCGATGAATGGATAGACAAATCGCTGCCCTCTCGCTCAGTTTTAGAGTTGAGGCGCGCTACTCCTGCCTCTGTGAGCTTGAGGTTTCGGCTGGCTTTGCGAGCTTGACCTGCAAGCTGTGAAGTTGTCTTAAGTTGCAATCCATAAGAGTTCTCACAGGCAATGCCTGAGCAAGCGGTGCAAGGACTCCGTCCCGCTAACGCGAACAGCATTTGCCCAATTGCCTCAAGAAATCAGTCCCTACTAGTGCTTAGAGGAGAAAAATCCATGAAAGATACCATCACTTCCCTGATTAACCCCGCCGATGAGAAAGGCTCTTACTTAGATGCCGCAGCTCTGGAACAATTAAATCGCTATTTCCAGAGTGGCAACATGCGCGTCAAGGCGGCCAAAACCATCAGCTCCAGCGCCAGCAGCATTATCAGCAAAACGGTTGCCAAGAGCTTGCTCTACGGGGATATTACCCTACCGGGGGGCAATATGTACCCTACTCGGCGCTACGCGGCTTGCTTGCGGGACCTGACCTATTTTCTACGCTATGCCACCTACGCCATGTTGGCTGCCGATCCCTCAATTTTGGATGAGCGCGTGTTGCAGGGTTTAAAAGAAACTTACATCACCCTCGGCGTTCCCATCGATCGCGTCATTCAGGCCCTCAATGCCATGAAAGAGGTCCTGACCGAAAGTCTCGACACAGAGGCAAGTCAAGAAATGGCCGTTTATCTTGACCATATCATTGCCGGTCTGAGCTAAACGTGCCTGTATTTTTGAGGGCTCACTGAGGAGCTATCTATGAATGCCAAAAAGATGCACCCATCGGGCTACCCCTGGTGGTCAGGTAACGCTCGATTGATGAACCTCTCTAATACTTTTATCGTGGCGCATGTGGCCCATGCGGCCTTGATCATGGCTTGGGCGGGGGGCTTTACCTTGTTTGAGCTGGCCAAGTTCTCGCCAGAGCGGCCCATGTACGAGCAAGGGCTGATTTTGCTGCCCCACTTGGCCACATTGGGGTGGGGGGTTGGCCCCGGTGGCCAGATCGTCAATACCTTTCCCTATGTGGCCATTGCCTCAATTCACCTGGTGGCTGCCGGCGTGTTGGCTGGAGGAGCCTACTTCCACCAAACCCAACTTCCCCCCAGCTTAGATATGGAATTCGGCAGGGCTGCCAAGTTTCACTTCACTTGGGATGATGCCAAAACGTTGGGAGTGATTTTGGGGCACCACCTACTGATTTTGGGCCTGGGATCCCTATTGTTGGTGGCCAAGGCGATGGTGTTCGGGGGGCTGTATGACGCCAACACCGGTCAGGTACGCCTGGTTACGGCTCCAACTTTGGACTTTGCCACCCTTTGGAACTACCGCACCCACCTGTTTGATGTCAATAATTTGGAAGACTTGGTGGGGGGCCATATCTATGTGGGAGCTCTTCTCTTGTTGGGAGGGGTGTGGCATATCCTGGTTCCGCCGTTTGAGTGGGTTAAAGCTCGCTTTCTCTTCTCAGCAGATGGGATCCTCTCCTACTCTCTATTCGGCATCGCCCTAGCCGGTTTTGCGGCTTCTTACTACTGTGGGTTTAACTCGCTGGCCTACCCGGTGGAGTTTTACGGCCCCACCCTGGAGCTGAAATCCGCCTTTACTCCTTACTACTTCGATCCAAATCAAACGGGAGCGTGGAACTACTCCTCAAGGGTTTGGCTGGCGAATGCTCACTTCTACTTAGCCTTCTTTTTTCTACAAGGATCCCTGTGGCATTTTCAGCGAGCGATGGGATTTGATGTCGGCAAGATGCTGCAGCTTTGGCAGCAGAGTCGGCAGGAAATGACCTCTCAGTCGGTGTATCAGGTTCAATTTCAGTGCCGACCTCAGCCTGACTTTGCAACTTTTTACGAGCCGCCCTTTGCAGGTCCAGAGCCTCTATCTGTATCTCCCGAGGATATCTACTGGTATCAGCCGCCAAAGGCTCCCAGCTCCAGATCTCTATCGTTGATAAACGGCGTTCGGCAAACTCTCTATGAAGTGAACTACACCCCTAGGAGGTGGATCTTCTACGAGCCCGCAAGAGAGAAGATAGCTTTCAATCGTTCTGACTTAAAGGCAGATTATGGTTCGCGCAAGTCAAGGGCTGATTTCTCGAAGTTTGCTCGATCTCTGCCCAAAGTCTTCTACGAGCCGAGCAGAGTTCAGGCTTAACCTACCTGGGATTTGAGGGGGTTTGGCCCTCAGGAGAGGTGATTACCCTGCCTGGGGGCTTTTTGCTTTGCTAGGGCTCCGCAGTGTGGGCTAAGGAAGGGAGTACCGATCTAGACTTGGCCTTGGTGAAGCAAATGGTGGATCAACTGAGGGGATCCATCGAGGTCAGCAGCGCCGCCGGCTGGACAACTTTCACGCTACATCTACTCCAATTGCTGCAATTCTAACCCCTACTCCACCACTCGCCCTCGCTTGGGGATTTGGGATACAGTACTGGTAGGGATCCTGAGGAGCTTTGCCTAAACCTATGACAACTCGCCTGGCTCCGCCTCTTACCCTTGAAGACTTCCTCAAGTTGCCTTACATAGAAGATTCTCCGGCGTGGGAGTATGTGGATGGAGTTGCCATTCAAAAACCGATACCCAAAGCCCGCCACTCCATTTTGCAAAAACACCTTGTGGCCGAGGTTGATGGCAGCACCACCGACTATACTGCCCTACCCGAATTGCGATGCACTTTTGCCGGTCGTTCCATTGTTCCCGATATTGCCGTAATTGCGTGGGATCGAATTCGCCTCAGTGAAACAGGCGAGCCAGAAGATGACTTCACCGCAGCACCCGACTGGATTATCGAAATTCTTTCGCCGGGTCAAAGGGTAAGCCGTGTAATCGATAATATCCTGCATTGCCTAAAGCACGGCAGCAAATTAGGGTGGATGGTGGATTTAGACGATTACTCTATTTTGGTATTTGCTCCTCAACAAGAGCCGGAAATTTGCCGAGGAGATCGTCAGCTTAAGGTGATCGATGGGATCCAGTTAGCATTGACTCCACAACAAATCTTTGTTCTCCAATACACTACCCCCGCCGCATGGCCGTAACCCCCGTGGGATCCAGCACCTTGCCCCGTTCCACCTCGGCATAGACCAGGTAGCGATCCCCGCAGTCCATCCAAGTTTTGACACGGCACTCCAGGTAAGCTAAGGCATCCAACAAAATGGGGCAGCCATTCTCAGCAGTGGCCGTGGCCAAGCCGGCAAAGCGATCTTCTCCGGGCCGTTGAGGTCGCTGAAAGTGCCGCTGCAAGTTGCTGCCCTTGCCTTCCCGCAAGATGTTGAGCACAAAGGGTGCCTGGGGATAGGTCAGCAATTCGGCTTCTTGTTCCTTGTTCACCGACAGGGTTAGCCCTGGTGGATTGAAGCTAGCCTGGGCCACCGACCAGGTGAGGAAGCCGCGGCGGGTCTCTCCTTGCAGGGCGGTGACTACACACAGGGATCCCACCACCCGGCTCAGGGCTTGCCCAACCCGATCCGCCTGAGTTTCGCTGCTGGTTTGGCGAGGGGCGCGGGCTCGTTTGGCTTTGCGCAGGGCCTGAGCAAACTGGGATCCCGCCTCTTGACAGGCTTCCAGGATTTCAGGGGTGGGCTTAAACTTGGCGCGGATCGTCTCAAACCCCAAGGAAAAGCCGGCATTGAGCAACTTGTTCTCGATGAGATCCACCGCTTCTCCGCTCCAGCCGTAGGAGCCAAAAACCCCGGCTAACCGGGTGGTGGGAACTGAAGAAAGGATGATGCCAAGGGCGGTTTGGATCTGCACAGGAGGATGGCCGGCCAAAGTCGGGGATCCGATAACAAACCCTTGGCAGCGCTCCAGAGCTTGGGCGATCTCCTCCGGAGTGGACCATTCGCAGTTGATCCGCTCCACCTTAACGCCGGCCCGCTCCAGCCCTTGGGCTATAGCCATGGCCATCAAGCCTGTATTTCCGTAAGCGGAAGTGTATAGGAGAGCTACCCGCTGCTCGCCGGGATCCTCTTCGCACCAAGTGTGGTAGTCCAGCCGCAAGCGCCGCAGGCTGTGGCGCACCAAGGGGCCGTGGGCAGGGGCATAGATTTGGGCGGGAAATTCTTCCAACTTGGCCAGGGCTGCCTTCACCTGGGACAATTGGTTGCGGTGCAAGCAGTCGAAGTAGTAGCGACGGTCTTCGCTGAGCTGCCGCCAATGCTCGTCAAACACCTGCTCATCGCACACATGGGCACCGAACAACTTATCGGTGTAGAGGATCCCGGTGGCCGGATCGTAGGTACAGAGGGCATCGGGGTGGCGGGGCGTGGGCACGGTGCGAAAGTGCAACTCATGCCCTTCTCCCAAATCCAGGCGATCCCCATCTCGGATGACCCGCAAACGGAAAGACTGGTCGCCATTGTAGAAAATGCCCAGATCGGCGGCTTCCTCTTCGTCGCGACTGCGGGGCAAGGGATCCATCTCTTCAAAGGCGGCCCGTAGCGTAATGGATCCTGGCTTGGAGCAGAGCACCATCGCATAGGGAGCCAGAGGCAATAGGGCCTTGAGAGTGGCAATGCGGTTAAAGTTGACGTGGCTGAGCAAAATAAAGTCCAACCGCTGCAGGTACTGGTGTTGGGCCAGCTCTTCTAAAAAGATGCTGGTGAACGATTCCCCCGGAGGATCGATGAGGAGGGTTTGGCGGGCCTGGATGAGGTAGCTATTGGCGGTGGTGCCCCGTTGCCGAGCGTATTCCAGCTCAAACTTCAGGCGATCCCAGGTGCGGGAGCGGAGAACCAGCGTGGACGGGCCGATAAGGGCAACTTGGACATCGCGGGCGGGGATCTTGCTCTCCATAGCAGCCTCCGATGCGGTATCTGTCCTCACCTTGCCACGAAACTGGAGGAATGGGGATCCCTTTTCAGAGTTTCGGGAGAACAGGGGTTGGCTTACCCAAAAGTTGGGTCTGAGGCCCCGTCCTCACAACTGCGCAAGAAGCAAGCGATTGAGGTGGGGAGTGTGTCAAGTTTTTTCAAAGTCGGCCGGGCAAAAAGGAAGAGGCTAAGATCGGCTTGTAGCGTGTTCAGGCTGCCTATGTCTGCCCGATCCAAGTCCAAAGTGGAGGCCCCTGCTAAGGGGATGGATCCCCGCCAGTTTACCGAAGCTGAGGTGGCGGCAATTGCAGAGCGGTTGGAGCGCAATGAGTATCCGACCGTCTTTGGCTGCTTGGAAGACTGGCATGCCCTTCGAGCCGTTGCCTTTTATGCTCCCCACTTAGTGGCTCCCTATGCACACCTGTTGGAGTGGGAAGTGGATGAAGATTAGGGCTGTCCTTGCAGTTCTTAAAGGGATCCCAGTGCTCAGGGCAACGAGGGGGGAGGATTTCCGTCAGAGCCTTGCCGGCGAATCAGATAGCGCACTTCTTCAAGGAGAACGTTGAACCTCTGATCCGTTTCCGCTTGCCGTTGGTTGATGGCCTGAATGGCGCGTTCGTGCTCTCGTTGTAGGGCGGTGAGGGTAACCAGAGCTTGAGTCACTTCCTCTGCCCACTCGGCAAGGTGAGCTAAGTCAGAGCGGGTCTCGCTGACAACTTGCTGTAGCTCTCGCAAGCTTTGAGCCTGAGCAGCAGCTTGTTCAGCAAATTCGGCACGGCTTTCTTGGATGGACTGACGCAGCTCCTCGATTTCCCGCAGACGGGCGGCGTTCTCCTCGGC
>NZ_JANSIK010000030.1:0-51122 GCF_047462035.1 Synechococcus sp. R5-15
GTACTGAACATATTATACATTATTTTCAGTATAGTTGAGCTTATTATTGACTAGAGTCATGCTCTCCCGGTGGTCTCTATGCTGAAATCGCTGCCTGCTCGCCCATTGTCCTGCTTTCTTGTAGCCGGCCTGCTGTTGGCAGGGGGCGTTGCGTTTTTGGCCCCCCGTTGGTTCCCGGCTCTGGCCAACGAACAGGCTGTTCCTGAGGCCGAACTGGCGCTTCGGCCCCTCTTGCCTCCGGGATCCCGGATCCTCAGCTCGCGGCGATTGAGCGACACAGAAGCGGAAATTTGGGTGGAGTCTCGGGGGGGAACCAGCCCTGTGATCATGCGGCTGAATGCTGCAGGGACTTGGGAACAGGATATGAGCGCCACCTTGGCCCGCGGAGCCAGCCAGATGCAAGCTCTCGCCCGCCAACAAACGGTGAACTTGCCTGCCGGCTTTGGCCAGACCGCCCCCGATCAACCCCCGCCGCCGGTGCCCTCCCTTCTGCAGGCTACCCAAGCTGCCTCTAGCCTGATCCCGCCAGTGGATCGAGAGCAGGAAACCCAGCGGGCCTTGAGTGGGGCTGGCCGTGTGGATCCCTTTGTGCCCCAGAACATTCGCGCTCCTGAACCGCAGATTGTCCTGCCGCCCCTGCCTCCACCTCCGGTTTTGCCCCCTCCTGGCGACGGCAATGGAGCGCCTGTAGCCGTGGCCACCCCGATCCCAACGCCTACCCCCGACCCAGCTGCGTTTGCCCGCAGTGTACAGGTTTCCGGGATGATACAGATCGGCGGCGAGTCCTTTGCTCTGGTTTCTGGCCCAGGTGTCATTCCCGCTGTGGTGCAGGCCGGGCAAAACTACCAAACCGCCAAGGTGGCCGGAGTATCGGTGCCAGAGCGACGGGTTGTGCTCTCGGAAGGGGGAGAAACGGTCGTGAAGCAAATGGAAGACACCAGCGTGATTGTAGGTGCGCCCTAGCTTCAGCAGCAGCAAGACACCGACGGTAGAACGGGCTTATTCCAAGTAGCAGCCAACTAGCAGTAAAACAGTTGGCTGGCTTGATTCCCAACTCCCCCTTCCAGAGGGGCCGGGGGCAAGGGTCAGAGGCTACTTGAACGGGCTCGGAACAACCCTAGTTGGAAGATAGGAGTTGCCAGATCTCCAGATCCCGAGATCTTGGCGGCAAGGCCGAGAAGACTTCAAAAGCGGGGTTCGCTGCTGAGGCGGGAGGGCTGCTGTTTTAGGTAGCGCAAAAACTCCCGCAGCTCGGCGTCGCTTAGTTGGTGGCGAGATTTCTTCTGAAAGCGACGTTCCAAAAACTCTTGTCCTTCCTTGCGGCCCCAGCCAATGCGCTGCATCTCCACATCCGTTTGGGCAATGATGTCCGATAGGTCATCCCCATAGGCCGCCGGCTCACTTAGACCGGGCAGCTCTGGGGAACTTGGCTTTGCAGGGATCCCTATCGACTCGGGGGCTGGAGAAGCAGGGGAAGACTGAGCGTGTCCGTTGGCCAACTCAGGAGTTGGCAGATAAGGCACCCTAGCAGTGTCCACACCCAGGCTTAATGCAGTTGTGGGATGGCCGAATCCTGCGTGGTTCAGGGCGCGCTTCAGTGCAGCATCTTCCGCTTCTTCTACTGTGTTGGAGCCGGCAATACCACTGCCCAGAACCGTATTGTTGACCATCACCTGGGCTTTGACAATGTAGATCCCTTCTTCCACACGCAACAGATCGGTGAGCAAACTGCCCATAGGGTACCGCTCTCGAAACTGTTGAATCATGTTTGCGCCGGAACCTGTCGCTGCTCGAGGCTTGATCACAAGCTAGCTTGAAAGTCGACCTCACATCCAGATCTCAATGTCTTAATAATCAGTAATAATCAAATTGTCCTCTCAAATTGTCGGATCAGTATCGGCAAAGAAGTCTGCCACCCAATTCCAGAGAGACCCTTCTAGGCAAGCAACGTTCAGCTTGGCAAGGGTATGCTAAGGCCAAGGGATCCAGTCGCAAAGGTTGCCCCAGGTGGCTGGCTAGGGAGAACTGATCTATCATCGGCGCACAGCGAGGCATGACGGAAACCTATGGCTAGCGATACGACCGGGGCCAGCTCAGCCAGTTTGGGGCAGGCAGCCATTCGAGAGCGCAACTACGGCACTGCTTTGCAGTTGCTCCGGCGAGCTTATCGTGCGGATCCCAGCCCAGAGAATGCCCGTTGGCTGGCCACCGCCTACGAGGAGGCGGGTTACCTTCAATTGGCCGCTCTGTACCGAGAATTGGCCCAAGAGCGCAGGGAGACTCCCAAAGCGATTCAATTTCAGGCCCCCAAACCTCCCAGCACCCTTGAGGAGCTGAAGCAGCCATCTCCTGAACCGCCGGATCGCAAGACCATTCCCTTGCCGCAGCCGATCCCACGCCCAACCCCACCCGCATCTCCTCCGGATCAGCCGATTTGGGTTTACAAGCCCACCCCCATCGATCCCAAAAGCATCAGCCGCCAAGCGCCCCTTCGACCTCAAGCTGCAGAGCCTGCCCCTTCCCCTCAACCATCGGCGGAGAGGGACGACTATCTGCCGGTTCAGCACGCCCCGGATTTGAAAAACCCGCAGCAGGGATCCCCCTTTGTGCGGCGACTGAACCAACTACATCGCCAGTTTAAGGATCAGCCCACAGCGGAACTGGCGCTACAACTGGCGGAAGCCTACGACGAGCAAAAGAACTTTAAAGAGGCCCAGCGCTACTACCGAGAGGTTTTGGATCTGGATGACTCTTGGCTGTTACGACCGATGGTGCAAGAGCGCCTAGAAGAGCTGCGGCAACTGCAGGAGCCAACAGCCGAACAGAATCCTTGGGCAGATCTCTCAGCCCAAAACTTGCTCAAGCTAGGAGAAAAGTTGGAACGGGAAGGGGAAGTGGCTCGTGCCGAGCAAGTTTACCGGCAGATCCTGAAAATGGATGCCACCCTGGATGTCCATGCTAAGGCTCGCAAGGGTCTAAACCGGCTCTATCCCG
Organism: Synechococcus sp. R5-15; assembly: GCF_047462035.1. Classification (NCBI taxonomy): domain Bacteria; kingdom Bacillati; phylum Cyanobacteriota; class Cyanophyceae; order Synechococcales; family Synechococcaceae; genus Synechococcus; species Synechococcus sp. R5-15. The sequence goes on from NZ_JANSIK010000030.1 coordinate 2,995, forward strand.
ACGGAAAGCGGTGATTTGCAGGCCACTCCATTCCCCTCACTCGGCGCAATGGGGAAGCAGCTCACCCTTCCCGAGGATCGAGGGCATCTCGCAAACCATCCCCCAGCAGGTTAAAGGATAGAGAGGTCAGCACCACCATCAGCGTTGGGGCCAGCACCAGCCAGGGCTGTAGGATGATCACCGAAGCGTTGGTGGCCAGCGAGAGCATGTTGCCCCAAGAGGCATCCGGCTGTTGGATCCCCAACCCGATGAGGCTCAGCACCGACTCTGCCGCAATGTAGCCGGGCACCGCCAAGGTTGCCGAGATCGCCACATAAGTAGCTGTCTGGGGCAAAATATGCCGCACCAGCAGATACAGGGATCCAGCCCCGGCTACCCGCGCTGCCTGCACAAAGTCCCGCTCTCGCAAGGACAGCACCTGCCCACGAATCACCCTGGCTAGGCCCGCCCAACCCACAAAAGAGAGGATCACCACAATCACCAAGAAGCGCTCGGCATTGCTGAAGGGCACCCCGGTCAGCGGATTCACCTGCAACACCGCTGCCAGCGACACCAGCAGATACAGCGTCGGAATCGACATCAACACCTCTGCCAAGCGCATCAGGAGCGTATCCACCCAGCCCCCAAGGTAGCCGGATATGGCCCCCACCAGCAGACCAATGGGGAAAGAGATGCCAATGCCCACCAAGCCGATAAACAGGCTGACGCGCCCGCCATAGACCAAGCGACTGAAATAGTCCCGACCTTGATCATCTGTGCCCAGCAGGTGTAGCCGTGCCACAGAGGGCTCTTCGCTGATTTGCGATCCCACTTGTCCTGCTTCTGCAACAGGCCGCAGCGGGACGGTGCCGAACAGATGCCGATTGGAGGGGATCAACCCCAACCAACGGTAGGGAGTACCGGCCACAAACAAGCGGATCCCGGCTGGACGGCTGGTATCCACCAAGAGCGGGCGTTCTCCCGTTTCCAGATCCACTGGCCCCTGGCGGGTTGGATAAACGTGGGGCCCAATCCAAGCGCCCGATTCATCCCAAAAGTGAATGGCGGTGGGCGGCAGAAGGGATCCCCCCGGCTGCGATTCCAGCGGGCTGTAGGGGGCAACAAACTCGGCAAAAATGGCGCAGGCGTAGAAAACAAGGAGAATGTAAGCTCCTACTTGGGCCCATCGATTGCGGCGAAGCCGTTTCCACCACTGCATAAGGCAGAGATTCCAGTCGAGTCCAGTTGAACCAAATGCCAGCAGTGTAGCTGATCGTGTCTTGTTCCAGTTGCAGAGAGGGCTGCAAGGTGTCACCGATTCATGCTGGCAGGACGAGTCCCTTCCCCAGTCCAAGACAAGCTCAGCCTGCCAAGGAATAGCTGGGGCTGTAGAGGGCCGTCATCTCCATCCGCACCGCAGCAATCGTCTGGGGCAGCACCCCCACCAGCCGTGCCAAAATGTCATCGGGCAATTGGCTAACCAAATCCGCAGAGAAAAATTCCTCTAAGCTAAAGAGCAAAACCCGCGCCCGCTGGGCCGGCAAAGGATTGTCGGTGATTTGCTGTAGCCAACGCATCCAGTGCAGCCGCTTGGCATAGGCACTTTGCCGCTCTTGGTGGTCTTGCGGATGCAGCAAAACCACATCCCCAATCGGGACAACGCCGCCGGACTCCACATCCAAGGGCCCCCCCACCGCAGCGCCTGGCCCGGCAAACTCGGCATGAAACGTCTTGCAGATGATCAGGGCGTTGTGCCGTTGTGGATCCACCATCAGCAATTGACCACTGCTGAGGGTGCGGATCAATTGGCCAGGCTCGACTCGCTGGACCAGACTATGGCTGGGGGGAAGCTCGCTCATAGATTTTAGGATATCTCAACCTTCCCTTGCCTCACATGGGATCTTTAACTTTCTCAGAGCTGCTTGACGCAATCTTCATATTGAGCCCTCTATCGAGACTTTGTGTTGCGAGCATTGCCAGAGGGTCTTCTTCAGGCTGCCGATGGGCTGGGGATGATCTCGCCGGTAACATGGATTCTAATATTGTCGGCATCTCCGGCTTGGCAGCGGCCAATGCGACGGGCGTAGGGGTAGCCGGCACTGTGCAGCTCCTGCAAAAGATCTGAGGTGTAGCCGGGATCCACCGCCACCAGCAAGCCCCCGCTGGTTTGGGGATCTGCCAGCAGCAGTTGCTGCCACTCGGGCAGGGATTCTGCCTGTACCCCCTCATAGCCCTGCCAATTGCGACGAGCCGCCCCTGGAAAGATCCCCGCCTCTGCCAGCGAGAGCGCTTCTGCCAAAAACGGAATGGAAGCCAGATCCAAACTGGCCCCCACCCCCGAGCCGCGACAGACTTCCAGCAAGTGTCCCACCAGGCCAAACCCTGTTACATCCGTCATGGCGTGAACTTGCGGTCGCCGAGCCAGTTGCGAGCCGATGCGATTCAGCTGGGTCATCACCTGCAAAACTTCCGCGTAGCCTGCCGCACTGAGCTGACCCTTTTTCAGAGCGGTGGTCATCACCCCGATCCCCAGCGGCTTGGTCAGGATCAGATCGTCCCCGGCTTGGGCCGTGGCATTGCGGCGAATGTGGTGTGGATGGGCCAAACCTGCTGCCACCAAGCCGAAGATGGGCTCCGGCGAATCGATGGAGTGCCCCCCTGCCAAAGGGATCCCGGCTTCTTGGCAAACCTGGATCCCTCCGGCCATGATCCCTTGGATGGCCTGCATCGGCAGGGTATTGACCGGCATGCCCAAAACCGCCAAAGCCAGAATGGGAGTGCCCCCCATCGCGTAGACATCGGAAAGGGCATTGGTCGCCGCGATCCGACCAAAATCCACCGGCTCATCCACAATCGGCATGAAGAAGTCGGTGGTCAAAATTAGGGCTTGGTGGTCGTTTAGTTGATAGACAGCCGCATCATCGCTGGTTTCAGCTCCCACCAACAAAGCCGGATTTGGGGATAGCAGGGGCACATCCTTAAGAATTTGTTGCAGCAGGGCCGGGGCAATTTTACAGCCGCAGCCACCGCCGTGGGAGTACTGGGTGAGGCGAATGGGAGCATCCATAGATTCAAGAAAAGGGAAAAAACATCAGCTGACTTTACTGTAGCGGCATCTGCAGGCAGTCGAGAAATGGACACGCTGAGTTAAGGTTAAAGGGATCCCACTATCCATAGCGTTGCCATGTCTTTTGTTCCTTTGCATCTCCACAGCGAATACAGCCTCTTGGATGGCGCCAGCCAATTGCCGCGTCTGATCGAGCAGGTGGTCGCTATGGGTTTGCCGGGGCTGGCCCTGACGGATCACGGTGTCATGTATGGGGCGTTAGAGCTGGTGAAACTGTGTAAAAGCAAAGGGATTACTCCAATCATCGGCAATGAAATGTACGTGATCAACGGCGATATCCGCGATAAAAGCCGCAAGTACCCCAAGTATCACCAGGTGGTTCTGGCCAAAAACACCCAGGGCTACAAAAACTTAGTGAAGCTAACCACCATTTCCCATCTACATGGCATTCAAGGGAAAGGGATTTTCTCTCGCCCCTGCATCAACAAAGAGTATTTGGTGCAATACAAAGAAGGGCTGATCGTCACCAGCGGCTGCTTGGCAGGAGAAGTGCCTCAAGCTATTTTGCAGCGGCGGCCAGAAATTGCCCGTGAAGTTGCCGCTTGGTACCAAGAGCAGTTTGGGGATGATTATTACATCGAGATTCAGGATCACGGTTATCAAGAAGATCGCTTTGTCAATGTGCAGTTGGTGCGCATCGCCCGCGAATTGGGGATCCCGATCATCCTCACCAACGATAGCCATTTTATTTCCTGCTGGGATGTAGAGGCCCACGATGCGCTGCTCTGCATTCAAACAGGCAAATCCCTTACTGAAAAAAATCGCCTTCGCTACACCGGAACCGAATACCTGAAAAGCCCAGAAGAGATGCGCCGTCTCTGCCGTGACCATTTGGAACAGGAGGTGATTGACGAGGCCATCGCCAACACCCTGAAGGTGCTGGAAAAGATCGAGGGCTATGACCTATTTGGGGAAATGCGCATGCCCGACTACCCGGTTCCACCGGGCCATTCTGCCGATAGCTATCTCACAGAATTGGCCTGGCAGGGGCTGGCGAAGCGCTGCGGTGTTGCTCAGCCGGATCAGATCCCCCAAAACTACCAGGAGCGCCTGCGCTTTGAGCTGAACATCATCCAACAAAAGGGCTTCTCCAGCTATTTCCTGGTGGTCTGGGACTACGTTCGCTATGCCCGCGAGCAGGGGATCCCGGTGGGGCCGGGGCGAGGCTCGGCAGCAGGATCCCTGGTGGCCTATGCCCTACAAATTACCAACATTGACCCGGTTAAATACGGCCTACTGTTTGAGCGATTTCTCAATCCAGAACGTCAATCGATGCCGGATATCGATACGGATTTTTGCATCGAGCGGCGGGGAGAGCTGATCGACTATGTGACCCGCAAATACGGCCAAGAGCGAGTCGCCCAGATCATCACCTTTAACCGCATGACCTCTAAAGCCATTCTCAAAGATGTCGGTCGAGTCTTAGACATTCCCTACTCAGAAGCCGACAAAATGGCGAAATTGATCCCGGTATCCCGAGGCAAGCCCGCAAAATTGGAAGAGATGATTGGCGAGGATACTCCCGCTCCAGAGTTCAAAGAAAAATACGAGAAAGACCCAACCACCCACCGCTGGATCGAGCTGGCACGTTTGTTGGAGGGCACCAACAAAACCTTCGGGGTTCACGCTGCCGGTGTGGTGATTGCTAAGGATCCCTTAGATGAGATCGTGCCTCTGCAGTACAACAATGAAGGCCAAATTATCACCCAGTACTCGATGGAAGATATCGAGTCTTTGGGCTTGCTGAAGATGGACTTTTTGGGTCTGCGCAACCTGACGATGATTCAGCGGGCAGTGGAACTGATTCGAGAACACAATGGCGTCAATATAGATCTGGATAACCTACCCCTAGACGACAAGAAAACCTACCAGCTTTTGGAAAAGGGAGAGCTGGAAGGGATCTTCCAACTGGAATCTTCTGGCATGAAGCAGGTGGTGCGGGAGCTCAAACCTTCCAACCTGGAAGATATTTCTTCAGTATTGGCCTTGTACCGGCCAGGCCCATTGGATACGGGAATGATCCCCGACTTTATCGATCGCAAGCACGGTCGCAAACCGGTAACCTATGCCCACGAACTCCTCAAGCCCATTCTTCAGGATACCTACGGAGCCATCCTCTACCAGGAACAGATCATGCGCATTGCCCAAGACATGGCCGGATACACCTTAGGCCAAGCCGATCTGCTGCGGCGAGCGATGGGGAAAAAGAAAGTCTCCGAGATGGAGAAACACCGCGAGCAATTTGTGCAGGGGGCAGCCAAGCGGGGTGTAAGCCAAGAAGTTGCCACAGAATTGTTTGATCAAATGGTTGCTTTCGCCGAGTATTGCTTCAATAAATCGCATTCTACTGCCTATGGGTTGATTACTTTTCAAACAGCTTACCTCAAGGCCAATTACCCAACGGAATATATGGCAGCCTTGCTCTCTTCTGTGGGGGGAGATCAGGACAAGGTACAGCGCTACATTACCTATTGCTTGTCAATTGGGATCCAAATTCAGCCGCCGGATATCAACCGTTCTGGAATGGACTTTACTCCCCAGGGATCCAGCATTTTGTTTGGTCTGGGGGCAGTGAAGAATGTAGGGGAGGGGGCCATTCAAAACATTTTGGCTGCCCGTCAAGCTGATGGCCCCTTTACCTCTCTGGCCGATTTCTGTGAGCGGGTGGATCTGCGTATTGTGAACCGTCGCGCCATCGAAGCGCTGATTCATGCCGGTGCCTTTGATCGAATTTCCAGCAATCGCAAGCAGTTGATTGCCGATCTGGATCCAATCCTCAGTTGGGCCGCGGATCGGGCCAAGTCCAAAGCCATCGGCCAAGCCAGCTTGTTCGATCTATTGGGGAGCAATAGCAGCGCCGGCAATGGATTTGTGGAGGCTCCGCGTGGGCCGGCTACTGAAGATTTTCCACCTCAGGAAAAGTTGAGGCTAGAACGGGAGCTGCTGGGGTTTTATGTCTCGGATCATCCGCTGCGGCGCATTCAGGAGCAAGCGCGGCTGCTGGCCCCTGTAAACCTAGCTGACTTGGGCGGCTGCGCAGCCGATGCCTCTGTGGGCGTTCTCGCCCTGGTGACTGCCATTAAAAATGTCACAACCAAGAAAGGGGATCGCATGGCCATTTTGCAACTGGAAGATCTCACCGGCAGTTGTGAAGCAGTGATCTTCCCCAAAACCTATGAACGTTTGCGCGGTTGCCTGGAGGTGGATCAACGGCTATTGGTTTGGGCCAAAGTGGATCAGCGGGATGAACAGGTGCAACTGATTGTGGAAGATTTACAACCGATTGAATCTGTTAGTTGGGTAACGGTGGAGATCCCTCTCGACTCTGCTGGGACACTGGAGGATCGATACCGTTTACAGACGCTAATCGCTCGCCAACGCTCGGAAATTAAAGAAGAAAATCGCATTCCTGTCGTGGCTGCCATCACCGCCCATCCCCATACCCTTTGGGTGAGAATGGGATCCCAATTTTGGGTTAACAATGCCCAAGCCGCCGTTGAAGCCCTGCGTCAAGCCGGCTACACCGCCCGCAGCGAATCGCTGCTCTCTCCATAGGCATGGCAGAGAAAGCTCCGGCAACAGCAGGAGAAATTCAACGGAGCTGTTTCTCAAGCCAAGCCCGCAACTGGCTCACCGTCAGCCGAGGGGAAGGACGTGGCAAAGGTCGCTCGGGATCCCTTGCCAGAGTGAGCACGGGAACTTCCAGTTGGTATTGCTCCCACCAACTCGGGTTGGAGGTGATGTCGCGGACTTCCAGATCACGGATTTCGGGGATCTGCCGCAACTTCTCCACCAAGCTCTCGCAGAGGTGGCAGCCGGGTTTGCTGTAGAGAATCAGGGGGGGCCAAGGCATAGCGGATCCCTAGCGGGTGACGGTGCAGGCCAGCCGACGGTGTTGTAGGGAAGGCATCTGCCGCCTGACCAACTGGAAACGCTCTGGGTTAATTTCAGCAATGGCCACCCCCGGTTTTTCGCCACCCGCATCCGCCAAGATAGTCCCCCAGGGGTCCACGATCATGGCATGGCCGTGACACTGTCGCCGCTCGTAGTGGGTGCCCACCTGGGCGGGGGCTATCACGTAACAGGTGTTCTCAATGGCCCGGCATTGCAGCAAAACCTGCCAGTGATCCCGACCCGTGTAGGCCGTGAAGGCGGCAGGGATGAGCAAAATCTGGGCTCCGCGATCCACCAGGGATCGGTACAGCTCTGGAAAGCGTACGTCGTAGCAGACCGACAAACCGAGGTTCCCCAGTTGCTCTTGCTCGCAGGTGACCACCTCATCTCCGCTGACCACCGTGTTCGACTCGCGGTAGGTATTGCCGTCGGGCAAATTCACATCGAACAGGTGAATTTTGCGATAACGGGCCAGCTCTTTGCCATCGGGGCTGTAGAGGGCAGCGGTATTGTAAACTTTGCCCTGCCCGTCCGGCACAGGATACCCTCCTCCCAAAATAAATACTTGGTAACGCTGGGCCATCTTGGCCAAAAACTCCTCCGCCCGCTCCGCAATCTCAGGAGCAAGGCGGGCTTTCTCGGCTTCCGGCCCCATGAAGGCAAAGTTTTCTGGTAGCGTCACCAGCTCGCATCCCTGGCGCACTGCAAAGTCGATCCACTCTTCCGCCTGCTGCAAGTTGCTGGCCAGATCGGGAATGCTGGTCATTTGAATGGCGGCTGCCAGATAAGAGCGCATAGACGGAAACTCCAAAGGATGCTAGAGGGGATCCGGCCGGCTAGCCGACCAGATGCCACCAGCCCAAGGCAGGCCCTACAAATCGGATCACCACCCAAATGATGGCCAGGAGAATGATGCCTGCCCAAGCGCCACGGGTTGTCCAATTGTAGATGGCGCGAGCTTGCCCTTTGGTGAGGGGAATATCCTTGAGGTTGGGAAACACCAGCTCTTGGTCGGGATCTTGGCTGATGCGGGTTTTACGGCGCTTCGCTTCGCCCATGGGGTGGCCTCCAAGTTCTTCGCTGGGGTGGCGACTTTTATCTTAAGGCCTTCTGCCTTGGTCACAAGACTGGGTTGACATCCATCTGCATCACAATCGCCTACTTGTGCCATCGGGCCACGCCAATCCATCCCTAGCCGGAAATCCACAAAGGGGATCCCTGGTGCTCTTGGGGACGATTGCCATCCTCTTCGGTAATGGCCACAGCCCGCACCCATTCTGTAGATTCAAACACCGGCGGTAGGCGCAGCTCCTGTTGGCGATTTCCTGTTTCATCCACCGGAAAAGCTGCCACGAGAACGGCCCCCGCCCTATCGGTGGTAAAGGGCGCCTCCGGTTCCAGCACCACCCACAGGGCATAGACCCGGCCTTCCGGCAAAGGCGGCAACCCTTGGGCCACCAATCGCCCTTGCAGGCGCTGGGGATCCACCTCAAGCTTGACCGAGCCGGCCAGGTTCTCCGCAGTCGGCTGCAATTCATAGGTCAACACCTCGCCAGGGATCCCTTGCGTCTGGGCTAGCTGCAGCCTGCGCCACAGGTAGAGGTTCCCCAGCCCCAAAGCGACGATCAAGCCTGCGGCCACCGCCCCCAAGCCCCGTTGCCAGAGACGGGATCCCTTGGCAATCCAGGCGGGGGTGCGCATCGGTTGGGCTGCCTGCGCCTGCAACAGAGAAGCCCGCAGGGCGGGGGGAGGTTGCTTTTCCTCCACGCCGTAGGCTGTCTCCAATGCCTGTTGCAAAGCCTGCAGTTCTCGGTGCAGCTCCGGGCGCAGCTTGAGCAATGCCTCCAGCCGGTCGGCCTCTTCCGGGGAGAGATCCCCCAGCACATAGCCTGCCAGCCACAGTTGCAGTTCTTCGGGAGACACAGATTCGGCTTTCATGAGGGGCCTCCCAACAACTCGCGCAGCCGCAGCAGAGCCCGCCGGGCTCTGGCTTTGACCGTTCCCAAAGGCAGATCCAGTTGCTTGGCAATTTCCGTTTGGCTCATGCCTTCGTAATAGGCCATCTTCAAGACTTGCCGCTGACTTTCGGACAACTCGGCCAAAGCCGTTTGCACCTCGGCCACCCGTTCCGCTTGGGCCAACTGCTCCAAGGTGGGATCCGCAGCAGGACTACCCTGCAATTCCACTCTGCCCCGTTTCAAGGAGCGCTGTCGATTCCGCCAAGAGCGCAGCCGATCCAAACAGCGAGAGCGGGCCAAGATGCTCAGGTAGGTGCGCAGGGATCCCCGTCTGGGATCAAAGGAGGAACGAGCCAAGTTCAAAAAAATATCCTGGGTGAGATCTTCGGCTTCGGCAGTACTGCCCAGCATTTTGCAGGCAATTCCGTACACCAAGCCGGCATGTCGGTCGTAGAGAATGGCCAGAGCTTGTGACCGGCCTGCTTTTAGGGCTGCAAACACCTCTGCATCGGTTTTTTCCTGCAGGATTCCTCAGCTTTGTCACCCTCGATCTTCATGAGTGGGAAGAGGAAACGGGATGGAAAAGAGAAAGAAACTGCAGAGGCACAAGCATCGCCCAGAGTAATCCAAGCAGGGCAGCGGCTCTCATAATTTATCGTCTGCATAGGCGGAGGTCAACCCCGAGCTAAGGGGAGATAGAAGGCCCAATCCTGAGCTGGGATCGGGCCGGGTCAAGGATCAACAGCAGCAACGATCTCAAAACGATTCCAACAATTGGTTCCAAATCAATGAATCCAAAACATTGATTAATGTTGATTAACCTTGATTTAATTTAATTTAGATAGGCAAATGGGAATCGGCTTTCCTAGAGGGCGGCCAAGCCAAAGAACGGCCCACCCGGCAGGGTGCCCAGGGATGTGGCCCGACCGGTGTTTAGGTCAATTCGATACAAGGTGGAGCCGCCGATGGCAAAGCCGGTATCCACTCCATCAGCAGTACGGATGTCAAACCCACCCATAGGGCCGAAGTTCACCCCCAGAGGGCCAATGGGCACCTGAACCCCATCGTTGGGGGGTTAACAGCAGCTGCTGTTTTTATCATCGTTTATTTGAGCGGTTCTAGGTTCACGGCAAGTTGACGGCAGCTACGGTTTTTGTTACCACCGATCTAGTTAGCTTTGCTAACTCTACCTCAAGTTCTGGGGGAAGTCGCGCCTGTGGAGATTCCTCTGCCGGGGTTGGGTCAAAAGCTCAGCTAGGTAAGGGTCGTAGAAGCAGGAAGCAACCGGTTGTTTAGTTCATCCTGGGCGGTGAAATAAACGACCATGAGTTGCGGAACGGTTGAAGTCCATGCCAGAAAGCATGCCCGCCGTAAAGGGCGCTGACAGGGTACTGGCTACGGTAGCGGCACCGGTCTGCAAGTTGATGGTGTAAAGGATGCTGGTGTCGGTGAGTCCATAGAGCAGTCGGTTGGCAGGACGCACATCGATACCAATGAGGTTGCCGTTCACTCCTGTTACCGTCAGGGATCCCTGCACAAAGGCATCGGCAGAGCGGATAAAGGTGAGGCGGTTGCCGCTGCTCAAAGCCACCAAATCCGCTTGGGAAGGCATCATCGAAGACGAAGTGCTGCTGCCACAGCCCAAGAGAGCAAAACTGCCGGCTATCACAGATGCTGCTACAAAGCTTGTGTGTTTGTGCATTGAACAGGCTCCTCAAAAGATCGACAGACCATCAAAACCACTGACAGACAAGCCCCCCTAAACCACAGAGCCTGTGGCTGCAAAGCGCTGCAGTGAAAACTTTTTTGCCCTCAACCCAGAGAACTCTGCGATTCCCTCTGCCTTGTACTGAAGGCAGTTGTTCTCTGCGATGGCAGCGCATGGGGCGCGTCTGTAGAAATTACTCAACTCCTGGAAACTCGGATGCGTGGGATCCAAGCTTTTTGGCCCAGACTTTAACTGGAAGCGCTGGTGTAAAAGCGCAGGGCAAAGCGCCAGAAGAGATGGGATCCCCACAACAGCCCTGCCGCCAGCAGAGCGGATCCCAGCAGCCACGGCCATTGGGCTCGCCCCAGCAGAGTCTCCGCCGGGATGGTGGTCAGGAAAGCCACCGGCACGACGAAGGTGAAAAACACGCGGTAGGCCACCGGATAGGCCACTATCGGAAATCGTCCTGCCTCTACTAGGCCCCGCAGCACCTCGGTGACGTTGTAGATTTTCACAAACCAAATGCTGGTGGCTCCCAACATAAACCAGAGGCTGTAGAGGATGATCAGCCCCAGCAGCAGAGGCAACAGCCCCAGAGCATAGGCCCAAGCAGGCAAATGGAGCTGGATCCCGGCGTAGAGAATCAGCAACAGGCCAAAGCCGATATCCACCAGGCCCCAGGGGGAAAACACCCTGGCCGACAGCCAAAACTGGCTGCTTATTGGCTTTAGCAAAACAAAATCCAAGGTGCCTTCCTGCACCTGCTGCACAATGCGATTGAGGTTGACGTTAAAGAGACTGGCCGACACCCCCTGCAGAATGGTGAACACCCCCAACACGATGAGGGCTTCCGGCCAACTCCAACCGCCCAGCCGGTGCCCCTGCTGGTAAAACAACGACAGCCCAAACAGAGCGGATCCCAAGCCACCCAGACTGCTGAGGCTGGCAAAGAAAAAATTGGCACGGTACTCCATTTCTGCCGCGATTGAGGTGCTCCAAAACAGCCACAGTATCCGCAAATAGCGCAGCACCTTGGTTTTCTCCAATCTCAGCTTTTATCCCACTTGCGGTAACAGCGGGCGGTAATGAAATAGGGGTGAAACACCTCCAAAAAACAGCTTTGCAGCACCTGAAAGAATTGCTCTACCTTTTGCGGGTCGTCCAGGTGAAAAGGAAACTCGCCGTTAAACCCCTTGAAAAAGTACCAGTTGATCAAAAGCTTACCTGACGGCTTGAGCCAGTCGTAAAACTGCCGCAACTGCGCTGCCGGATCCGCCAGATGTTCCACCACATCGAAGCAGATGACCGTGTCAAAAAAGATCTCTTCTGGGAAGTTTTCTGGACAGTGGATGCGCTCGGTTAAGCCCAGCTTTTCCGCCCGCCGTTGCACAAACTGCCGATGGATGGGGTTGATATCCCAGAAGATCACCTGATCCACCGCTGCGCAGAGGGCCGCCCCGATAGCATGGGTGCCGATGCCGCCGCCAAAATCCAACACCAACCCGCGGGCATGATCCGCCACCAGGCGTAAGGTATCGCCGATGTAGTCGGTGCTGCTCAGGTGCCAAGCCGCCAAATCCAGCAGATAGGCGGATCTCACCTGATCCCGATAAAACGCATCTGCCCGATCCCAGCCAAAGTCTCGCCGGCCCAACTCCGCCAATTGCTGCTGCCCTGCCCGCAGCCTCTCCCGCAGATCGGCAGCCGCAAGGCCCAGGAAGGATCCCAGATGGTCTTCTAGGTCAAAGGCATTTTGCCAGTAGCCGCTCAGAGCAGGTGGGATGGGGGGCACAGGAGGATTCAGAAGACTGGTTGGGTTGGCTTAGGCAACAGTGAAATCCTCTTCCTCTGGCTGAGCCAGGTTTTCCGGGTTCGGCTCCGTGTCTTTATTAAAATCAAAGGTGGATGGGGATGTAGAGCTAGCAGCATCCAGAGGCTGCAATAACTTGGCTAGGGTTTCCGGGCTGAGTCGATCCGTTGTCTCCACAATTGCTGTTACGTTCGGCCCAAACCTTATCTTATCTAGAAGCTGAAGGCGATGGGACAAAACCCGTTTTCCGTTGACGAATAGGCCATTGGTGCTGGGCCTGGATCCCGGACTGCCATCGAATACCATGTAGCTGTACTGCAGGGATCCCTGTGCAGTTGGCCCTGAACCTGGGATGCGGATGAGGGAAGCGTGTTTCCGAGAGACGCAGGGATCGTAAAGGCGAATATGATTGTCTTTAGACCGTCCCACTGAGTAATAGATACTATCCAGAACAACCCCCCTCTGCCCCAATCGATCCCTGAAGATCAAGACCCAGTGAACAGGGACAGGCTGAGTACTGCAGCGAGCAGAAGAGGCCATGATGAATCAAGCTGCACCTAGAGTCGCTGGTGTCAACAAAAGGGAAACTCAATGAAGGTGGGTAGTCACTTAGCTCTTAAAGGCCAAGGCAGCAGCTGCTTTCCCCATTATAAGTAGCCATCCCCCTGAGTCCAAAAGCCCAAGTTCAGCTAGGAGTAGGGGTGTTGCCGAAACAGAAACCGGCCCAGAAAACCCATTCTTATTGGTCTAAGATGCATCCAGAGTTACCCCGTTTTGGGGAAGAACCCTGAGAGCTCAACTCTCGGCAGGCTGGCGAGCAGTCTAGCATGCCCAAAGTCTTTTAGACTAGAGCGCAGGGAGGTAGGTTGCAGGTTTGGCTTGGACAGGAGATCATAGAGTTTCGTCGAAACCCAAAGCTCCCATTGACAGCGTGACGGTGGAACACAAGCACATTCAGTTAGACAGTCGGCCCGTTGGCCTGAACACAGCCACCGGTACCATCAAAGCCCAGTTGGACTTGCTACTGCTGGGGTTGGAGTCCCTGAGCGGAGAAAGTTCCGAAGCGGTTCTGGCCGCAGCCAAAGCCCTCAACTTGGAAGAGCAGATTGGCGACCGGGTGACCCTCTGGCGACTGCGCAATGCTAACCCCTTGCGCCGCAGCAGCGGTGGGCGCAAAAAGGTGGATATCGAAGAGGCCCGCGCCCTGGTGATGGTGATTGCCTATCTGGCTGCTCAGCAACAAGCCCGTATCCGCAGCACCTTGGAGCAACTGGAAGCCGCTGTCGATCAAGAGCTCAGCCCCTTCCGTCAGCCGCTGGTGGGAGATTACTTGGATGAATTCCTCTCTCACTACCGCAGCCGCATGGTGGATGGGGACGTGCGCGATGAGAATAGCCTCACCGAGCTGGCCCTGCGCATCTTGATTGAGCTGATGTTCTACAGTAGCCCGAAAGGCGCTCAGCGCCTGTGGAAAGCCTTGCTCAGCCGTCCTGAGATGGATTTGCCTGCCGGCAGCGATCTGGAAGAAGAGGGGGTAGCCCACAGCTCCGGCCCCGATACCTCACCCTCTTCTTGAGGCAGGTTTGTCAATTATCACCTCTGTTATCGCCTCTGTAGCCCTCTACCCGTGTTGTTCGCCCGCAGTTGCCATGCCCAGCCTCACCCTGATTAGCCACACCTATCAACAACCCACTTCTACGCTGACTGTACGGGGAGAAGCCCCTGCCGATTCCAATTCTTCAGACTCCTCTGCAACGCCGCCGCTGCAAGCCATCCAGCGCAGCTTCGAGTGTCAGTTGGAAATCCGCCAGGGGGAAACGGTCAAAACCTTACACGGAGATAACCTTTGGCTCAACGATTTGATCACCGTAATCGACCGCTACGTGGGATCCCACTTGAGTGGGGAACCCAAGGGAACCTTCAGCGGTACCGTGGCCATCCGTCCGCTTGATTTTATTTTTCATCGCCTCACGGTGCGCCAAGGGGAAGATCGCATCGCGCAGGTGGATTTGTCGATGACGCAGTTGTACGACCTGCTGGAGAACCTCTCCCAGGTGGCGGATGACATTCCCCAACTGGCCAATCTGGGAACTCCGGTGACGCTGGCTTGGTATCGACAGCCCACTGGGATCGCGGCCCTGCTGGTGGGCGGGATCGCAGTTGTGGCCGGTGTTGGGATCTGGGCCAGTCGCCCCCCTAGGGATCCCACAGGTTCCCCTTCCCCGCAAGAGCAGCTCACCATCCCTGCCTTGACGGGTCAATCGCAGCCTTTGGCCACATCCCTCCAAGAATCTGACCCAACAGCGGGAAGAGAGGCAGCAGGGGCGGATCCCCTTTCCCGTCTGCGAGACATTTTGGCAGAGCAGTGGCAGTCTCCCCCCGATTGGCCAGAGAGCTTGGTCTACCGGGTAACGGTGGATAGGACGGGATCCCTGCTGGCTGCCGAGCCGGAGGATGCGCTGGCCCGGGAGCGCCGAGCCGAAACCCCATTTGCCGACCTGCCGGAGCTACCGCCGGATCCCTTGCCGGCAGGCGCACAACAGTTCCGCGTCAGCCTAGAGCCGGGCAACCAGGTGGAAGTAACCCAGGACAGGTAGGCATCCCGACAGGCCAAGCTGGGGTGGGTCAGCACTATAGTCTACCTAGGGATGTTATCAATAGTCACTTCAGGTTAGGGTGAGACCCGTGGGCCACTGAGAACAGCTCTCTGGCCCCCTGCGTTCAACGTTTTAGGTGTTGGGTGCATTGTCCCAGTTTGAATCGAAATAACCCTACTTTCAGGGCCAGGGGATTAGAGGAAGCAATCTGACCCTGAAGAGTAAGCCAGAAAGAGAGAGGCCGCCGAGTTGGGAGAGCCAGGGCCACACTGGCGACGCCGCCAATGCCGAGGCGCAAAGGCTCTACCGACCGCATCTGAGAGGTTCACCCGGCCTCAGGGGACAAGGGCAATGAGGGTAAAGTGGAAGAGTTTCCTCTATTCGGATCGCTGCCACTCTATGACCGCAACCATCGAAGTGCCTAAGCGAGGCTTACCTGTCACCATCATCACAGGTTTTTTGGGCAGTGGGAAAACCACCCTTCTCAACCACATCCTCAACAACCAGAAAGGGATGCGCACAGCGGTGCTGGTCAACGAGTTCGGCGAGATCAGCATCGATGCGGAGCTGATCGTCTCCAGCGAAGAAGACTTGGTGGAGCTGAACAACGGCTGCATCTGCTGCACCATCCGGGACGACATCGCCGAAAGCGTGTTGCGGTTGATGGAACGTTCCGACAAGATCGACTACCTGGTGGTGGAGACTACGGGATTGGCGGATCCCTTGCCGGTGGCCCTCACCTTTTTGGGGCCAGAATTGCGAGATCTGACGCGGCTAGACTCGATTATCACCCTGGTAGATGCCACCAACTTTGCCCCCGATCTGTTCAACAGCAACGTGGCCTACAGCCAAATTGCCTATGGGGATGTGATTCTCCTCAACAAAATCGATTTGGTCGAGGAAGCCGAGATCGAGCGTCTGGAAAAACGCATCCGCGAGATCAAAGAAGATGCCCGCATTTTGCGCACCGTCAACAGCGCAGTTCCCCTGGAGCTAATCTTGGATACCGATTTGTTTCAGGCCAGTTCCTTGCCCCAAGAAGAAGCCCATGATCACGACAGTCACGACCACCATGACCATGAGCACGATCATGACCACCACCACTCCCATCACAGCCACATCGAGGCTGACGGCTTTAACTCCCTAGCCTTTGAGAGCGATCAGCCCTTCTCTTTGGATGCTTTCCAAAATTTTCTCAACGAGTTGCCCGATGCAGTCTTTCGTGCCAAAGGGGTGTTGTGGTTCGAGGAAAGCCCAGAGCGACATATCTTTCACCTCAGCGGTCGGCGCTATACCCTCAGCAGCGATGAGTGGCCTCGCCAGCCCAAAAACCAGTTGGTGCTCATCGGTCAGCGCCTCGATACAGCCCAGCTGCGGAAAAAACTCCAAGCCTGTCTTGCCCGCCCGGCCACGCGGGGTCAAGGGTTTGGTCGCTGAATCAGGACTTGGCGGCAGTCCAGGCTAAAGAAAGTCGGGCTACATTCCAGCACCCTCGATCATAAACCCCTGAGGTGATGGCGCACCCTCCATGTCCGACATCTTCGTGATGATCCGCAACCAGGCCAACAACGCGCTCACCTCCATCGATGGGATCCCTTTTCTCAGTTTCCTGGAGCGAGAGGGGCAGTTGATTGCAGAAGAAACCATTGAGTTGATCTATGCGGACGCTGGATTTGATGACCTGCCGATTGGAGAATACACTGTGGGGGTACGGCATGAACGGGTGGAACCCCCGAAAGCCACCTGCCCGGTCAGTATTGCCTCTGAGGACGAGGTTGTTTTGGTAACATTTGTTTACCTTGAGCCCGAGCGGGTTCTGCTGACTATTCACGTCTCTGTGGAGAAGAGGTTGTAGCCATGACTGTCAAGGTCATCCCATCGCGCTCGATCAAAGCCTTTCGCTATCGGGTGTTTTGTTTGGGACAGGATCTCTGGAATGCCCGGGATCCGATTAGCCGTGCCAACCTTGCTCTGCAACTGGCGGATGCCGCTACGACTTTGGCCCGAATGGAAGTCCAAGCCGCTCAGCCCTTCAGCTCAAGCCCTTCCTATTCCCTGCCGGAAGCTGGCCATAGGTAGCCATCGATCCAGCCGGGAATCGAGGCCAGACGCAAGGGATCCCGCCTACTCCCACTCGATGGTGCCAGGGGGCTTGGAGGTGATGTCGTAAACCACGCGGTTGATGCCGGGCACCTCGTTGACGATGCGGTTGGAAATGGTGGCCAAGAGGTCGTAGGGAACTCGCGCCCAATCGGCGGTCATACCGTCTTCGCTGGTAACCAGCCGCACCACCACCGGGCAGGCATAGGTGCGCTTATCCCCCATCACCCCCACCGACCGCACCTCTGGCAGCAGCACGGCAAAGGCTTGCCAAAGTTTGGGATAGTAGCCGGAGCGGTTGATCTCCTGCCGCACGATCATGTCCGCTTCTCGCAGGGTTTCCAGCCGTTCTTTGGTAACCTCGCCTACAATGCGGATGGCCAGCCCCGGCCCCGGAAAAGGATGGCGGCCCACAATCTCTTCCGGCAGACCCAAAGAGCGGGCCAGTTGCCGCACCTCGTCTTTGAAGAGCTTGCGCAAAGGCTCTACCAGCTTAAAGCGCAGATTTTCGGGCAGGCCGCCGACATTGTGATGGCTTTTGATCTTGACGGCAATGCGTTCTCCAGTAACCGGATCCACATGGGTATTGGCAGACTCGATCACGTCTGGGTAGAGAGTGCCTTGGGCTAAGTACTCAAAAGGACCCAGCCGCTGGGATTCTTCCTCAAACACGCGAATAAACTCTGCCCCAATTCGTTTGCGTTTTTCTTCGGGATCGGTAACCCCCTGCAACTGCCGGAGAAACCGCTCCTGGCCATCCACGTAGTGGACGGGAATGTGAAATTGCTCTTGGAAAAGGCGCAGCAGCCGCTGGGGCTCGTCCTTGCGCATAAACCCTTGGTCGATGAACACGCAGGTGAGCTGGTCGCCGATGGCCTTGTGCAGCAGAAAAGCCAAAGTAGAGCTGTCTACCCCCCCCGAGAGGGCCAACAGCACCTTCTTATTGCCCACACGGGCACGTACCTCTCGAATGGCTTCCTCCAGAAAAGCTGCCGTTGTCCAGGTGGGCTCGCAACCGCAGATGTGATAGACAAAGTTGCGGATGAGAAAGGCGCCAGCCTCTGAGTGGGCCACCTCCGGATGAAATTGCACCCCGTAGAGACGACGCCTTGGATCGGCAATGGCGGCACAGGGGGTGTTGTCGGTAGAGGCCAAGGTGTGAAAGCCCGGCGGCAGTTCGGTAACCGAATCCCCGTGGCTCATCCACATGATGCTGTTTTCCGGCAGGTTGGTGAGCAGGTCGGTGGGATCCAAAATGTGCAGAGCGGCACGGCCATATTCCCCCTTCTGGGCTGCTTCCACCTTGCCCCCCAACTGCTGCACCATGAGTTGCATGCCGTAGCACACCCCCAGAACCGGGATCCCTAGGTTCCAAATCTCGGGGTCACACACCGGAGCGGCTGGCTCATACACCGAGTTGGGGCCCCCGGAGAGGATAATGCCCTGCGGTTGCAGTTGCCGCAGTTGCTCAGCAGTGGTGCGATAGGAAAGGATTTCCGAATAGACGTGGGTTTCGCGAATGCGGCGGGCAATCAGCTCAGAGTACTGGGATCCAAAATCGAGAATGACGATCATCTGGCGCTGCACTTCGAGGGGGGAAAGGCCGGAACTGGGAGGAGATGCAGAAGGGATCACAAAACCTGGCACAGTGCACAATAAAAAAGCCGGTCCAAGAGACTAGCTTGGCTATGGCTACGATGGATACGAAAGAAACATTAAGGGCTCTTCCATGGTAACAGGGGTGGAGAGCTTGCACGCGGCTGCCTGCTCTAAAAAGCCTCTGTCAGGCTTGCCGAGAAAACAGCGCTTCTCGGAGGAGTCTCGCCGAAAAACCGCCTGATGAGCCCCTGAAAAAGCTGGCCACCGGCTGGGCATGACTCCCGCCAACAACGCAATACAGAAGCCAGATGACCTAGCAAAGTTAAGACTTATGATCGTGAAGGAGCGCTCCAGGCCGGTGGGGGTATTGGTAGGGATCCGCAGTGCCATTTTTTTATGTCGATTGTTGCCGAGTCCTTTCAAACCTATCTGCGCCGCCGCCGTCGTCTTCTAGCCCGCCGTCTCAAGCGACAGCAGGGCTGGGTCGTGGTTTTGGCTCTGCTGGCTTTGTACTTGCTCAGTTGGGATGCGCTGGGCGAAGATGGGTCACTATCGCACCTGTGGAGGGGACAACCCCTGTGGCTGGTGTTGATCCCGCTGTTGGGGGGAGGGCTGTACAGCTTGGGCGCCGGGGTGATCTGGATGCTGCGCCAGCGCTGGTCTGCCCAGCTGTTGGCCGAGATGATCAGCTTGCCCCATTTGACTTTGGCTGCCCTGATCTGGCTGGGGTTAGCCGTTTGGGGAGAGCACCTTTCGCCTTTCCTGTTGCGACAAAAAAACCAATTGTTGGCGGGCCTGTTGATCAGTTGGCTGTTGGCCCAGGGGTGGAGTTTTTTCCAGACAGGTTGGGTAGTAGAGGCTGGGCAACTGTGGGCCGACTATCTGCAGGAGCTGCGCGGTTCTGTATTACAGCCCTGCTACCAGCGCCTGGAAACCTGTCGTCTTTCGCTCCATCTTTACCACGCCATTTGGCAAGACCTGCAACTGGAAGAACTGGAGGCCCAGCACCTGATTCAACTGTTGTCTGAGTCGTTGCTGCCGCTGACCCTGCCGCTCAAGGTCTATGCTCAGCGGGTTCACCATTGCTGTCAGCAGTTGGCAGCCCTGCTGGCGCAAATGCAGGAGCGGGTAGAGCGGTTGGAGCAGGTGCTTTTGAATGTAGAGCTGGAGTTGGCCTCTCATCAGTTGCTTCAGGCTCAGCCGCAGCCGATTAACTTGCTGGCGGAAGATTGGGCCAGCTGTCAGGAGCTGGATTTGCAGGAGTTGGTTTGCTTAAACCAAGAGCTGCTGGGCACCGACCGTTCTTTGCAGGGCTTGACCCAAGAGCTGAAAGGCTGGGCCGACAGAGCCATCCCCGCTGGATTGAAACTGGGATCCCTGGGATGAAGAAGGCTGACGCTTCTTCCTCTGAGCCCCCACAGCTCAAGACGCTGTGGGAAAGCTGGCTGGCGGAGCTGGGTTGGCAGCCCTCTGAACAGCAGCAGCAACAACTGCAACAGCTCTATCCGCTGGTGATGGCCGGAAACCGAACCCAGAACCTGACCCGCATCACCGATCCCATCGACTTTTGGGAGAAACACCTGTGGGATTCGCTGCGGGGCCTACGCCTGCTGGGATCCTGGGAGGCAATCCAAGCTCAGCCCTGGCGGGGGATCGACATCGGCACCGGGGCAGGGTTTCCAGGGATCCCGGCCCAAATTGCCCTGCCCCAAACCCGCTTTACCCTGCTGGACAGCACCCAACGCAAGATTGCCTTTGTACAGGACACCTTGCAAAGGCTCTCCCTCACCCAAGCGCGGGCAGTGGCTCAGCGGGCCGAAATTTGGGGGCAAGACCCGCAGGAACGGGGCAGCTATGATATTGCTCTGGCCAGGGCCCTGGCCTCGGCGGAGACCTGCGCCGAGTATTGCCTGCCTCTGCTCAAGGTGGGGGGACGCGCCATCCTCTATCGCGGCCATTGGACCGAGGCAGAAGCCCAAACTTTGGAGCAGGCCCTTGAGCTCCTGGGCGGAAAACTGATCCATGTAGAAGCCTTCACCACACCCCGCAGCCGTGGGGTGCGCCACTGCCTACTGCTGGAGAAAGTAGCCCCCACGCCGCCTCCTTATCCCCGCTCTCCCGGCACTCCCAAACGCCAACCGTTGGGCCAAAGCAATCGCCCATGAAGGTTAGGATCCTGAGTTTCCATCTTGCTACAAAAGCTTCTCCCAATTCTCGGACAAAAAGCTGCAAGAATAGCTTTGCAAATGCCATTGGGAAGACTAAGATGTGGTTGGCATGAGGTTCGGATTGAGCGAATGGTTTAACCAGGTGAGCCTCCGAACTGAACGCTAAAGGGTAAGGTTCGGAGTTTGCTACACCATGACCATTTTTGTAGGTAATTTGTCCTTCAAGGCCAGCGAAGAAGACCTGCGACTTGTGTTCGCCGAATACGGCACCGTTAAGCAAATTAAGCTGCCGGTGGATCGGGAGACTGGCCGTAAGCGAGGTTTTGCCTTTGTGGAACTGGAAAACGAAGCCGATGAGCAAAAGGCCATCGACGAGCTGGATGGCGCTACTTGGATGGGCCGGGATCTGAGGGTCAACAAGGCGTTGCCTCGGCAGACCAGCGCAGGCGGTCGGGATGGCCGCTCTTCCCGCTTTTGAGTTAACATGCATCTACCCTTTCTCAGATGAGGTTTGAGCCAGGGATCCCAACCCGCGATCCCTGGTTTCTAGCGCGTTCCTGAGAACACTCTGCCCAGAAAGGCCAGGCTAAACCAGGCGGAGGCCACCAGGACGATGGCCGGGCCGGAGGCCACATTGAGGTAGTAGCTGGCGTACATCCCCAGCAGGCTGGCGCTCACCCCAAATAGGGATCCCAACAGCATCACCTGGTGCAATCGAGGCACCACCAGATAGGCGGTTGCCGCTGGCGTGATCAGCATGGCCAACACTAAGAGCACGCCCACTGCCTTCATGCTGGCCACCAACGTCAGGGAAGTGAGCACCATCAGCCCCCACCCCAGCCGCTCGGTAGGCAGGCCGGCTGCTTTGGCCCCCAAGGGATCGAAGCTGTAAAAGGTCAATTCCTTGAAGAAGAGGGCCACCAAACCCAACACCAAAAGGGTGATGCCCACCACTGTCAGCACATCGACAGCATTCACCCCCAGGAGGTTGCCGAAGAGGAAGTGGTTGAGATCGATGCGAGCCCGCCGTTGGATCAAAGTGATCAACAGGATCCCCAAGGCAAAAAAGGCCGAAAAGACGATCCCCATGGCTGCATCCGGCTTGAGGGGGCTGGCGGAGCGGATCCATTGAATTAAGAGGGCGCTGAGGAGACCGGCCACAAAGGCTCCCACAAACAGGTTGAGGCCCAGCATGTAGGCAATGGCCAGGCCCGGCAGCAGCGAATGGCTGATGGCATCCCCCAGGAGGGCCAAGCTTTGCACCAGCAGATAGCTGCCCACCACGGCACAGAGAATGCCGACGGCCACCGCCACCAGCAGAGCCCGTTGCATGAAGGCAAAACTCAAGGGATCCGCCAGGCTGTGCCAGAGCCATTCCATAACGTTGTTGACCTCAAACTCTCCCTAGGCAGCTGAGTCCAGCAGCAGGGCTCGGCCATAGGCCCGCTGCAACACCGCTGGCTGCAACACCTCCCGCGGGGATCCCTGGGCAATTAAGACACGGTTGAGGAGGAGCACTTCGTCGAAGTAGGCCCGGGCCTGCCCCAAATCGTGGTGCACCACCATCACGATGTGGCCGGCATCTGCCAGCTCCCGCAACACCTGGAACAAAATAGCTTCGCTGGGCTGGTCGATCCCGGCAAAGGGTTCGTCAAGGGCGTAGATCTCCGCTTCTTGCGCCAAGGCCCGCGCCAGGAACACCCGCTGCTGTTGTCCCCCCGACAGCTTTCCAATGGGGCGATCCCGGTAGGCCCCCATCCCCACCCGCTCCAGGGCTTGAGCAGCCCGCTGCTGCCCCTTTTTCCCGATGCGGCGAAACCAGCCAGCAGCTCTCACCTGCCCCATCAACACCACATCCCACACCGTGGCGGGAAACGACCAGTCGATGGCCGAGCGCTGGGGTACATAGGCCACTTGCTCTCCCCACAGCGCTTGCCCACCGTAGCGCACTTCCCCCCGTTCCAGCGGCACCAACCCCAGCAGCGCTCTGAGAAACGTACTTTTGCCGGCTCCGTTGGGCCCAAGGATGCCCGTGAGGCGGCCCGGCGCGATTTCAGCTTGGATCCCTTGCAGCACCTGCAGGCTGCCGTAACGCACCGTCAGATCCCGCACCACCAGGGATCCCCTGGCCGGACCAAGAGGGAGAGGAGGAAGTTGCTTTTTCATTTTGTTTTCATTTTCGGTAAGTCCAGTGTACCCTAAAGGGACATCTAAACCATGAAACGATGATCAAAAGTCTTGTCTTCCTTTGGGGGCGGCGCCGTTGGGTAGCAGCCTTCGGCTTGGCAATAGGACTCTGTCTCGCTGACGGGAACGGCAGTTTTCTGGCCTTGGCCGGTTCGGGATGGGCGCGTCCCCGCGTTGTGGCTACCACTACGTTGATCGCCGATTGGGTAGAGCAGGTGGGCCAAGATCGCATCCAGCTCACCAGCCTGCTGCAGCCGGGAATGGATCCCCATGTCTACGAGCCAACGCCGGCGGATGGGGTGGCCCTAGAGCAGGCAGACTTGGTGTTTTACAACGGCTACAACCTGGAGCCGGGGTTGATGCGTCTCATCGAGGCCACAGCCCAACAGGCGCGGCGGGTTGCCTTGGCCGAGATCCTCGATCCCATCGTCACCAATGAGGAGGACGGGATCCCCACTCCCGACCCCCACGTGTGGGGCAATGTGGAAAACGTCATCCGCATGGTGGAGCGCATCGCCCAAGAGCTGGCGGAACAGGTGCCTGGCGAGGCGACCTTCTTCCAAACCAATGCTGCTGCCTATCGAGCAGAGCTGGAGGAGCTTCATGCCTGGATTGGGGAGCAAATTCAGACCATCCCCCCTCCCAACCGGGTTTTGGTGACCACTCACGATGCCTTTGCCTACTACACCCAAGCCTACGGCCTGAAAATGGGGGGATCCCTGCTGGGGATCAGCACCGAAGAACAGCCCAGCGCCCAGACTGTGGCCCGGTTGGTGGCCGAGATCCGCGCTCTACAGGTGCCGGCTGTCTTTGCCGAGACCACCCTCAACCCGGCCCTGATCCAAACGGTGGCCGCTGAAGCGGGAGTCAAGGTAGCGGAACAGGAGCTGTACTCCGATTCTTTGGGGGAGCCAGGCAGCGGCGCCGAAACTTACGTTGCCATGATGCGCCACAACACCTGCACGATTGTGGTAGCCCTGGGCGGATCCCCTGACTGCTCTTGAGAAGCTGAGTCGAGGCAGGAGGTCTGAGTTTTGTATGATAGGGGCTCAGACCCTTGTTCTCTCACCTCTTCCATGCCTGCTGCCATCCATCGCCCGGCCCGCACCCTCTACTGTGGCGAAGTCCGCCCGGCCCACATTGGCCAGACCGTCACCCTCTACGGCTGGATCGACCGCCGCCGCGACCACGGGGGGGTGATCTTTCTGGATTTGCGGGATCGCTCTGGCATTGTGCAACTGGTGGCGGATCCGCAGAAAACTCCGCAGTCATATCCACTGGCGGGGGAAGTGCGCAACGAATATGTGGTGCGGGTAACGGGAACTGTCCAGCAACGGCCCCCCGACTCCTTCAACCCTCGCCTGGCCACCGGCGAGGTCGAGATCTACGCCGAACAGTTGGAAGTGCTCAGTCCAGTCGGCAAGCAGCTCCCCTTCAGCGTCTCGGGAGAAGAAGCAGAGGAAGTGCGAGAAGAGATCCGCCTGCGCTATCGCTACCTGGATTTGCGGCGGGAGCGCATGTCCCGTAACCTGCAACTGCGCCACCGGGTCATCCAGGCCATCCGCCGTTTCCTAGAAGACGAGGAGGGCTTTGTCGAGGTGGAGACTCCCATTCTCACCCGCTCCACCCCAGAAGGGGCCAGAGACTACCTGGTGCCCAGCCGCGTCAACCCCGGCGAGTGGTTTGCCCTGCCGCAGTCGCCCCAGCTCTTTAAGCAGCTGCTGATGGTGGCTGGCGTGGATCGCTACTACCAGATCGCCCGCTGCTTTCGGGATGAGGATCTGCGGGCGGATCGGCAGCCGGAGTTCACCCAGTTGGACATGGAGATGAGCTTCATGGATCAAGAAGGGATCCTGGAGCTCAACGAGCGACTGATCTGCCATATCTTCAAAACTGTCAAAGGGATCCACCTGCCCCGTCCCTTCCCGCGCCTGACCTATGCCGAGGCCATGGCCCGCTACGGCTCCGACAAGCCTGACACCCGCTTTGGGATGGAGTTGGTGGATGTTTCGGAGGTGTTTCAGGGATCCCGATTCAAAGTCTTCGCCAAAGTGCTGGCTGAGGGCGGTTTGATCAAAATCCTGCCAGTGCCCGGCGGCGATGAAAAGATCTCCAACACCCGCATCAAACCAGGCGGGGATCTGTTCAAGCTGGTCACCCAGTATGGGGCGGGCGGCTTGGCCTTTATCCGGGTGCGGCCCGACAGCCTCGATACCATCGGCGCCCTGAAAGAGAGCTTGAGCCCCGAGCAGGAGAAGCGGTTGCTGGATCTCACCCAGGCCAAGCCAGGGGATCTGTTGCTGTTTGGGGCAGGGCCGGCGGCAGTGGTGAACGAGTCTTTGGGCCGGCTGCGGCTGCACCTGGGCCAGGAGCTGGGTTTGATCCCAGAGAACGCCTTGAATCTCCT
Organism: Synechococcus sp. R5-15; assembly: GCF_047462035.1. NCBI lineage: Bacteria > Bacillati > Cyanobacteriota > Cyanophyceae > Synechococcales > Synechococcaceae > Synechococcus > Synechococcus sp. R5-15. The sequence goes on from NZ_JANSIK010000030.1 coordinate 28,529, forward strand.
CTGGATCACCGACTTTCCCATGTTTGAGTTCAACGCCGAAGAAAATCGCCTGGAAGCCCTGCACCACCCCTTTACCGCCCCCCACCCCGACGACTTGGCCGACCTGAAAACGGCGCGGGCCCAGGCTTATGACCTGGTGTGGAACGGCGTGGAAGTAGGAGGGGGATCCCTGCGGATTTACCAGCGGGAAATTCAGGAGCAGGTTTTTCAAGCGATTGGCCTCACCCCCGAACAGGCGCGGGACAAGTTTGGCTTTTTGTTGGAAGCCTTTGAGTATGGCACCCCGCCCCACGGCGGCATTGCCTACGGCCTGGATCGGCTGGTGATGTTGCTGGCCGGGGAAGATTCCATCCGGGATGTCATCGCCTTTCCCAAAACCCAGCAGGCGCGATGTTTGCTCACCGGCGCTCCTTCCAGCGTTGAGGCGAAGCAGCTCAAGGAACTGCACGTTGCTTCCACCTATCAGCCCGGTTGAGGGAGGTATCTTCCAACGACCACGGGTGCTCGATGATTTCGGCACGGGTAACAGGGCTGCGGAGATCCAGCAGACAATATTCCTTTTCAACCAAAAGGACTTTCATTGTGGAAGCCGGGCCTTTTTAACGGGAGTTCAGGAGTGCCTGGGATCCCTTCTCCCAGCCCCAGCTCCCACCTGTGGGAGGATAGAAAGGAATACACCCCTACTTTTTTTGCCATGCTACAGCTGACGGGAAAGAAAGCCTTGGTAACCGGCATTGCCAACGAGCGCTCCATTGCCTGGGGCATTGCTCAGCAACTGCACAAAGCGGGGGCCAGCCTAGGGGTTACCTATCTGCCGGACGAGCGGGATCGCTTCAAAACCAAAGTTCAGCAACTCACGGATCCCTTGCAGCCAGATTTTCTCCTCCCCTGCGACGTGCAAAGCGATCAGCAGATCAGCGATCTGTTTCAGGGGGTAACCGAAAAATGGGGTCAGGTCGATATTCTGGTTCACTGCCTGGCCTATGTCAAAAAAGAGGAGCTGAGCGGCAACTTCAGCGATATCTCGCGGGAGGGGTTTGCCCTGGCCATGGATGTGAGCACCTACTCCCTGATTGCCCTCTGCCGGGCTGCCAAGCCCCTACTGAGATCCGGCAGCAGTGTCCTCACCTTGACCTACTTGGGAGGAGTGCGAGTGGTGCCCAACTACAACATGGCTGCCGTCACCAAAGCGGGCCTGGAAACCTGTGTCCGCTACCTGGCTGCCGAGCTGGGCCCTGCCGGGATCCGGGTGAACGCCATTTCTGCCGGCCCGATCCGCACCTTGGCCTCATCGGCCATTTCCGATTTTCATGCCATGCTGCATGCTGTGGAGGAGAAAGCTCCTCTACGGCGCAATGTCACTCAAATAGAGGTGGGCAATGTGGCGGCTTTTCTGGCCAGCGACCTGGCCAGCGGCATTACCGGCCAGGTGATCTACGTGGATAGTGGGTATAGCATCCTGGGTTTTTAAGCGCTTTGGGATCCCTTGGGGATGGCTCCGGCATGAATCGCTTCTCACCCTTGCAGCGGTTGCTGCTCACCTGGATCTTGATCGTCATCAGCGGCTGGCTGGCCATACAGGTGGGTCGGCTGTTTGGGCATTTGCTCACCACCATCCTGACAGCGGCGGTGCTGGCCTTTTTGCTCAACTACCCGGTGCAGGTGCTGCGGCGCTATCGGGTCAGTCGAGGTTTGGCGGTCACCCTGGTCTTTGCTCTCTCGGTGGTGCTGCTGGTCTTGGTGGGGATCGCCGTGGTGCCGGTCTTGGCCAAGCAAGTGGTGCAGCTGGGGGCGCGGATCCCGGATTGGGTGGATACTTTACAAAATTGGCTCGACCAGATTAGCCTTTGGGCCGCCGAGCGCAACATCAACCTTGGCCAGACGGAGCTGGTCAATACCCTTCTCAACCGCCTGCAGGCCAGCGCCGAGAAAATTGCCGGCCAATCCCTGGATCTCCTTCTGGGTACGTTCAACCAGGTGATCGACTTGGTGCTGGTGCTGGTGTTGGCCCTCTACATGCTGCTCTACGGGGGCCAGTTCTGGCAGGGGTTGCTCAGCCTCTTCCCCAAACCTTGGGGGCCGCGCATTGGCGAAGCCCTAGCCCTCAGCTTTCAGAACTTCCTCATCAGCCAGTTGGTGTTGGGGTTCATCATGGCCCTGATGCTGGTGCCGGTTTTTGGGTTTTTGCGGGTACCTTTCGGGCTCCTGTTTGGCCTGCTGATCGGCCTGCTGGAGGTCATCCCCCTGGTGGGGGGGGTGATTGGCATTGGGGCGGCGGCGGTGTTGCTGGCCTTTCAGGACATTTGGCTCAGCCTTAAAGTGGTGCTGGTTTCCCTGATCGTGCAGCAGGTGAAGGATCGGGTCATCGCCCCCCGCCTGATGGGAGAGCTGATCGGGCTAAATCCAGTGTGGATCTTGATTGCCCTGTTGGTGGGGGCGCAACTGGGGGGCATCCTGGGCGTGATCGTCGCCATTCCCCTCAGCAGTGTGGTGAAAAGCCTTTACGAGATCGCCCGCTCTGCCGACCTGGCCGCCGAAGATGGGTTGGGTTCCGGTGTAAAAGGATCCCCGCAAGGGCTCCGTCCGAGTAGCGCCAACGGCGAACCCCGCCGGGATCCTACCCTGCCCAAGCCGGAGACCCAGCAGATCTAGCTGCTCCAAAAGGGAAGAGGCTCTGCCCATGCGATTCAGGCGATCGCGTTAACCGGCAGGCAAACAGAGGCTCAATCCTGGTAAGCCCAGTTGCTGGGCTATCGATGGCCACCCTTGTCCTCAGGGAGAGGGGCTGGGGGTGAGGGCCTCATCCTAGCGAATCTTGCCCTCGATAAAAGGCACCTCCAGCACTTTTTCGTGGTGGATAGGGCCGTGGCCGAAGTAGCCTCCCTCCCCAAACAGTTCGCCGTGATCGGCTGTAACCGTGATGTAGGTGTTTTTGGGAACCAGGTCGAACAGCTGTTCAAAGATCCCATCCAGGTAGCGCACCGCCTGGATCTGTCGCTGCCGTAGCTCTTCCAACTGGGCCGAATCGAAAAAGGGGATCCCGTCCTCTTCTCCTTCATCCAGCCGCTTCAACACCCCATTGACCCCCGAGATGCGGGGCCACAAGCTGGGATCCTCATCGGGCAGCGCGTAGGGATAGTGAGTTTCGCCCACGTTTAACAGGTAAAAGCTGGGGCGATCCGGCTCGAAGCGCAACTGTTCCACCATGGCCGCCATATCGTTGTGCTGGGGCATGAGGCGGTAGGAATCGAAATCCCGATTCAGCAGCGTGCTGGGGTTGAGCACCGGCATGGAGACCATGGCGTGGGTGGTGTAGCCCAGTTGATGCTTCAGCAGCGTCGGCAAATAGAGATGAGGCAGCAGATGCTTGAACTCAATGGGTTGCCGGGTGCCGAGCCGCTCGTTGTAGCGCAGATAATCTTGCTTGTAGTGCTCGGACGCAAAAACGTGGATGGGGCTGGTGTGGGGCAGCAGGCCCATGAGCAGGTTGTAATGGGCAGGGGCCGTCCAGGAAGCGTAGCTCCAGCGCTTTTCCAGAGGGCCCAACTTCAGCAAGTGCTTGGGGTTGGCCGCCAGCAGGCTGTCGAAGCGGCAACTGTCTAGGACGATGAGCAGATAGTTGTTCTGTCCCCGCGGTTCAGGGCGGGGGTCGGGCTCAGACGCAGGAGCGGCAGACGATTTCCACCAGTTTAGGAATCCCATCCTTCCTCCTCCTCGTCGGCGTAGGGCCGCTGGACAATCCGCCAGTTGGGAGCTACTGCCGCATCGTCGTCCTCAGGAGCGGGATCGCGAATGCGTTCCGGCGGGATATTGGAATAGGAATAGCGGCCTGCTTGGGGATCCGGCTCGTACTCCGGCAGATCTTGGGGCAAATAGTGGTCGGGGGGAATCAGCTGGGCTTCCAAAAAGCGAACTCGGTCGCTCAACTGAGTTAACTTACGGATGGCCTGTCGCTGGAACACCCGGTCGTGCAATCGCCAGGAGCCTACATACAAAAATCCCAGCCCCATCCCTGCCCCATAAGAGGCCAATAGCACCAACGATAGAGGAAGCGGGGATCCCGATTGCCCACCCACCACAACCCTTGCCGGGGATCCCCAGTTTTGGATGAGGAGAACGAGCAGGCTCAAGATCCACAAGCCCAGGAGTATGAAGCGAAGGTTTCTGATCGCGTTAGCGGGACGAAATTCTTGCATGGCCTCAACCCTACCCTTTATTAGGCTACCATTCTTCCCTTTCTCCACTGGCCTGGCAGCAAAGACGCTGGAAGCTCAAGCGGAGTTGTTCTCAACAGCCATTAGCCCTCTCCCTAAGGCGCGCTTCAGGGAGACCCCGGGGCGGAAAAAGTCGTTGCTAGCCGCCTGTATCTCTCCTCCAGGAGAAGGACTTGGACTGTTGAAGCTCGCTGCAGGAGCAGGTTTGCGGGTATGGGCGGTACAAGATTCGAACTTGTGACCCCTTCCGTGTGAAGGAAGTGCGCTACCACTGTGCTAACCGCCCGCAGATACCACTCTAGCAGCTATCGACTAGAGCAGGATCTCTATATTACCACGTCAGCGATTGAGCCAGAGGATTCGGATCGGCATGGGAGATGGCTAGAGATAGCCGGGATCCGGCCTGAGGGCTACAGTAAGGGTCAGGGAGCTGTGGGGTGCTATGGCCTACTCACCGACCGAAGAGGCAATTGCTCTGCTCATTGATTTGGCAGAACGAGGCGAGATCGATCCCTGGGATGTGCAGGTCATCGAGGTTATCGATCGCTTTCTGGCCCGTATGGCTCCCACCAGCAGCAGCCATGACCTGTCTGAGTCGGGACAAGCCCTGCTCCACGCTGCCATGTTGGTCTATCTTAAGGCGATGGCTTTGGCAGAACCAGAAGCAGAAGAAAGTGAGCCCAGCCCGGTGGAGGTAGAAGTGGATCCCTGGCCAAGCTGGTCTTTGGCGCACTTGGATCGCGTGTTGCAACCCAGGGCAGCACCCCGTCTTCAACGTACCCGGCCCATCACCCTCAAAGAACTCATCGCCCACCTGCAAGAGCTGGAAACCCTGCTGGAACACCAGCCCGAAGCTGCCCCAAAGCCGCTGGCCCAACGGATTTCTCGCCAGCAAGCGCTGTCGGCCATCACTCAGCTAGCCCACCCGGAAAACCTTTTGGAAACCACCGCCGAGCTAGAATCTCTGCTGGCTCAGCTTTGGCAGCAGGGTCTGACCCAGATCAGCTTTGTCGATCTCCAGCAACACTTTTGCCAAAAAAGCTATCAAAACGGCAGCAGCGGGACCATTCACCCCATTCAAGTCTTCTGGTCATTGCTGCTAATGGCTGCCCGCTCTCAGGTGGAGCTGTGCCAAGAGGAGTTCTACGGCCCACTGACCATCCGACCCTGCACAACTGAGGGCCTGGCAAAGTAGATCCCGCCCTTGGGATCCCCTTCATCTGCCAAGGTGAACTCTAGAGAACTTTTCTGGCCGTGGCCGGGCCATCCACCTCTAGGCTTCTGAGCTGGCGTCTGAACCTGAGGATGTCAAGCGCTCTTCTGCGCCGCTCTGGCAAACGGAGAACTCAATCCGTGCCTTCAGCATCGTGTCGGGCACGATCCGCCCGTTTGAGATCTTCCCCACTGGAGCGCACCGGCAGCTCGGCAGGAGCCTCCCGATCCAGGTAGTAATCCTCCACGAGGCGCTCGCCGCTGGGATGATCTTCTCCTTCGGTAGGCAACAGTGGCGGATGCAGCAATTCAGCCGGAGGGCAGTCTTCTGAGGTGAGCAAATCTGACGTGCTGAGCATCCCCTTGGGAATGGTGGAAAGGCGCTGAGCAACAGCTCCAATGCTTTCCAGACGAATCATCTCCTCCCAGGAGCAGATCTCCTCCTCATCTTCTGTCTCGTAGCGAACTAGGATGGTGTCCCCTTCGATATCGAGGATCTTGGCCCGTTCCAGCCAGCGTCCCTGATCCCGCAGATAGATCCACACATCCTTGCCTTCGCGGCTGAGTTGATAGATCCTACGATGAAGCACGGTCCCCTCCTGAAGTGAAAGATCCGAGTGAGTTGTGGGGGCTACCCAGCTCATCCCTCCATCTTAGCGGCTGGACACCGAGGCTGTATGCCTTTCCCGAGGCCAGACAGAGTCTCTTTAGGTTGGGTCGGTTTCGGCCAGAGAGACCCCTTCCATCGCCAAGGCTGTCTCCGCTTCTTCTGCCTGCACATCCCGCAGAAAGGATTCCAGAGAGGCATGAGCTTCCGCCTCCAGTTCTGCTCCGCCAAGGGTTATGCTCTCTTCCGGCAGCCAGCCCAAAAACGGCAGGGGCAAGAGGGTAGAAAGGTTGGTCAGGATCAGCAGCAGCCCCAGCCGGCTGAAATCGGTCTCCGTTACCCCCAGCCCATGCATCAGCAGGGATCCCAGCTCTTGGGAGAGAAACCCCGCCAAATTAAAGGCCGACATCAGCAGAGCAAAGAGGGTGGCCTCGATCCCAGGGGGGCAGAGGCGGGCGGCCAAGACCAGCACTGGCATAAAGGCAATTTGTCCTGCCACCGTCAGCACCAGGCTGTCCCCCAAGCTAAACCAATGATCGTCGATGCCCCAATCCCGGTTGAGGTGATAGACCAAGATGAGGCTGGTCAGGCCCAACCCTGCCGAGATCACCGTCATCCAGCCGAACAGGGGCCGCAGTGGGATCCGCCGCAGATACACCTGGAAGATCCCTACCCCCAGCAAACTGGCGATGCTGGTAACCAAGCGCACCTGACCCAAAAATTCCGGCCCAAAGCCGAGATCGTTGGTGACAAAGTAAAAAAGAGCCGCATCGGCGCTGGGAGTGGCCTGCCAAACGAACACAAACAGCACCGGCAGCAAAATGCTGGGTTGCCGCAGCGCCCGCCACACCTGCCCCACCTGTTGTTGCAAGGGATCCCAGCCCTGAGACAACACCACCGGTTGATCGGCGATAACCCAAGCTGCCAGAGCGATGAACAACGGCAACAAGGCTGTCAGGCCAAACACCACCTGCGGCGGATAATGAGCCAAGAGCGCTCCTCCCAAATAGGCGGTGAGCAGGGATCCCAAGGCCGTTGCTCCCCAAGTTAAAGATTGCAGCGTGCCCGTCCCCGCCCAGTCACTGCCGTGTACCCGCTCCACCACCAGCGAATCTACGATTACATCCCCTACCGCCACCGCCAGGGATCCCAAAACCATCCACAGAGTGGCCAGACCAGCCGTCGGTGCCCACAGGGCCATCCCCAGCCAAGCCCCACACCCCAGAAGCCCTGACAACAAGAGGTAGGGACGACGCCGATAGCCCGCCACCGGTACGGTATCCGACAGCAGGCCGTAGAGGGGCTTGAGGATCCAGGGGCTCATGGCAACGCCCATCAACGCCGCCACCTGAGACGGGCTGAGGCCCAAGCTATCCTTCAGGTAAAAGCTGGTGGCCAGCCGTGCCAGCCCCACCGCCCCCTGCACAAAGTACACCAAGAGGATTCCGAACAATTCCGGCGTCCAGTGGATATCCCGCAGCGGGGTCAGGGTGGATTGGTGCAGCCGTTGCAGCAGAGGATGAATCATGAGCGGTCGCAGTGTAGCGAGATGTTAGTTGGTGCGGTGTTGCCTTGGCAACAGCAAAACCATAAGAATCTTAACAGTCTCTTCACCTTAACCTGTCCAACTGGCTTCCGGCTCCGACCTCCTTGGACGGGTTGCGCTTCCCAGCGCTCTTTCTGCTCAACCCAGCCGAGCTACAAAATCTACAAAATAATGAGGTCGAAATGAGGTCGAAAGCTGATCCCCGGGTGCTATGCCATCCAGCCAAGGGCGGGGATCCCAAGAAGTCCAGCATGCTTTCGTCCCATGTTGACCGGCCCAACCCCACCTCGGCGGCACCTGAACCCGCAACTGCAGCAGCAGGCAGGGCAGTAGAGACGGGAGACAAAGGCATTCCGAAGCTATGATGAACAGGGATGGCTCTGAGTTTCTACCTACATCTTTAACTGGGTCTGTTTTCAGGCTGTGCTGACTGCTTCTTCTGCCGGTTCTGCGGTTGATGCCATTGCTCCTTTTGCTCCCCAAGTCTGGAGCTGGCGCGGACATGCCATTCGCTATGTGGTGCAGGGATCCGGATCCCCGCTGGTCCTGGTGCATGGATTTGGGGCTTCCATCGGCCATTGGCGGCACAACATCCCCGTGCTGGCTGCGGCAGGATACCGGGTCTATGCCCTGGATTTGCTGGGGTTTGGCGGCTCGGCCAAGCCTGCCCTCCCCTACACCTTGGATCTGTGGGCGGAGTTGCTGGTGGATTTTTGGCAGCAGCACATTCAGCAGCCTGCTGTGTTTATCGGCAATTCCATCGGTGCCTTGCTCAGCTTGATGATGGCCGCCCGGCATCCCCAGTTAACAGCAGGGGCGGTGCTGCTCAACTGCGCCGGGGGGTTGAACCATCGCTCCCATGAGCTCAGCCCGATTTTCCGCCTTTTCATGAGTGTTTTCACCGCTCTGGCGGCTTCTCCGGTGACGGGGCCGTTTTTGTTCGATCGGGTGCGGCAGCGGCAGCGTATCCGCGCAACTCTCAAGCAGGTGTACCGTAACCCCGCCGCCATTACCGATGAGCTGGTGGAGATTCTGTATGCCCCTTCCTGTGATGTGGGCGCTCAGCAGGTGTTTGCCTCGATTCTTACCGCTCCCCCCGGCCCGACTCCCAAAGCCCTATTGCCTCAGGTGCGCTGCCCGCTGTTGGTGCTCTGGGGAGAGGGGGATCCCTGGACGCCCATTCAACGGGGTCGCGGCTTTCAAAACCACGTGAAAGGGATCGACTACCAGTTCTTGCCCATTCCCAATACAGGCCATTGCCCCCACGACGAGCGCCCAGAGGTGGTCAACCCTCTGATTTTGAGCTGGCTGCCCAGAGCCTTTGCGGCGGTCTAAGCTTTTTTGGAGGTTCCTTTGCCGGAGAGGCCCAACCAACCTCGGATTTTGGCCATCCAGACTTGAAGGGGTGAAGGCTGGGGACGGATCGCCACCTGGATCGGCTCGTCTTGGAAGTCCTTGTCCTTGAGGCGAAACCCAAACTCCAGGTCATCTTTCACCTTGCCGAGACGGGGGAACAGCCTGACGGCTGCTTTTTTGAGTTCTTCCTCATTTTGGAAAATGGCCTGGTGAATGGCGCTGGAACGTCCCACTGCCAGGGATCCCACCGGCAGCCAAGGATTGGGCTGGCCAGGCGCGGGCTGGCGACGGCGGGCAAAGATGTTGAACTCCGGCATCCCCTTGGCTTTCAGCTCGTCGTACCGTTGGGCGGCTTCCTTACGCTTGGCAGTGTTGGAGCTGGCCGGTTTTTTCTCAGGCTTGGATTTGCGGAAACCCTTAGACTGACTCATACTCGGGCTGACGAGAGGGGGGATTTTTTGCAGCTTAGCGCAGATCGGATCCCCTTCTCTGCTGGGGATCCCTTGTCCTCATTGTCCGTAGCCGGCGTGCTATACTTGTTGAGCTTCGGCGGGCGGTTAAAGGGGCCTGTCAGTCGGGATGTAGCGCAGCTTGGTAGCGCACTTCGTTCGGGACGAAGGGGTCGCAGGTTCGAATCCTGTCATCCCGATGGCTTTAAAGTTCACTGAGCTCTCAACTTAATCTTGGGGGTTTAATTTTGGGGGTGTAGGTGACGCAGCCAGGCATTGACGTTGACCCGAATTCGCTGCCCAACCTGTAAGAGGCGGTGCAGGTTTTCGGCGGAAATGTCTCGGCAGTCTTCTTGGGGCCAAGCTGGGCAACGCGGGCCAATTTGACGCTCCAGCGCTGTCAGATAGAGCTCTTGCAGGCGATCCAAGTTGATGGGCAGGCGCAGGTCTGCAGCCAATTGCAGCCATTCTTCCAGGTTGTAGAGCTGTTCGCCGAAGGTCTCCGGCTCAAAAGCGTGGGCAAGGTGCCACATCCCCCGCTGTAGGAGCCGATCCAGAACCCGGGCTGCCTCTTCCCGCCGCAACTGACACCCCAACTGCTCGGCCTCGCGCACAATTGCCCGCAATTCCAGCAGGTGATCCCGCTTGCCCTCTTCCATTTCCATCGCCCGCAAACTGGTCAACAGGCGTTGGTTGAGGGTGATCTGAGCGGCAGCCAACAACTCTTCCGGGATCGGCAGGCCGTCGGCCCGAAAGGCCATCAAGACTCCGTAATTGTCCAGGTAGGTTTGGCGGTAGAGCTGGCCTAGGCGGTCTAGGGTATCTTGGGTGAGCCAGCGCATCATCTGCTGCCGATCTTCGTCGTCGAGGGCGTTCAAGTCGAAGGTTTCCGGCCCAAATAGGTCTTGCAGGGTCAGGATCATCTGTATCCGACTGTGGGATCCGGCCAGCAGCCGCGCTTTTATCTGCTCGTAGATGCGCCGCCCAGCAAACGGCTTGACGCCACATTGAAAGTCCCAGCCGCCAAGGTGGAGCACGGCGTAGATTAGATCGTGCTCTTCGCGGGTGGTGGGAAAAGTGAGCTTCACCCGCCCGATGGCCAGCGTCGATCCGCCTATCGTCAGGCGCTCTTGATCCACTTGATCCAGCACATATCCTTGGGAACGGGGGATCCCGTTAAACAGGGAAAACATGGCGTGCTGAGCCACCAGCCGTTGCGGGCTGATCAAGCTGGGGCGCACCAAGGCGCAATAGACCCCCTTGCCGTCTCTGTAGAGGTCGAGGTTGCTGGGGGCCTTGCTCAGGCGCTGCAAAAACTCCTCTTCCAGGTTTACATCCGCCACTGCTGCCGCCAACTGGATAGCCCGTGCCGCGTAACGCAGGATCTGCACCCCTTCAGGACGGGATAGCTCCTCGAAAAACCAGCCACAACTGGTGAACATCAACTGGCTGTAGCGCTGCATCTCCAACAGGCGCAGCACTTGCACCCGATCTTCGGCGGTGAGGCGGTGGCTTTGGTGCTCCTGCAAAAAGGCATCACAGCGCTCCCGATCCAAAATCACCTCGATGTAACGATCCCGCGCCAGCCAGGGATCCCGCAGGTAGGCTCTGGCCTCCGTCTCGTAGATCTCGGCCAGCTGATCCCGCAGCCAGTTGAGGGCCTCCCGCAGCGGTTGCCGCCAGCGTTGGTGCCACCCTCCCACCGCTCCGCAGCCACAGTCTCGCGACCACCGTCCTACCCCGTGGGCGCAGCTCCAGGCGGTGACCGGTTTCAGTTGCACCTCCCAAGTGGGGGGATGTTGGCTGAGAAAATGGCTGTAATTGCCCACCTGCCAGCCCCGGCGGGGAAATTCCTCGCAAAAGGCATAGGCCAGTGTGCGTTCTACACCCCGCTTGTGGTGGCCAAAAGTCTCGCCATCGGTGGCACAGTTGACCAGATAGGCTTCCCCCTCTTTGTCCGGGCGCAGAGCGGAACGGATCCGCTCCGCCAGCGAATAAGTACTGTAAACGATATCCCCAAAGCCCAAGTCACGGGAAATGGGGCCATCGAAAAAGAAAATATCCAAGTACCCCTCCCGGTCGGGGGTAAAGCAGCGGTAGGGCCGGCGGGGATCGATCTGGCCTTGGCTGACATCGATCCACTCCGTTTGTCCCAAGGGGCGAATGCGCTGCGCTTGGCTGGGGGCCAAAATGACGAAGCGGATCCCACATTCGACCAAGGCCGTGACCGTTGCTGCATCAATGGCGGTTTCGGCCAGCCACATCCCCTGGGGATGGCGCCCGAAGCGGTGTTGGAAATCGGCAATTCCCCAGCGGATCTGGGTGTACTTGTCTCGCTCGTTGGCCAGGGGCAGGATGACGTGGTTGTAGACTTGGGCGATGGCATTGCCATGACCCTCCAGCCGCTCAGCGCTGAGGCGGTCGCCGGCCAAAATGCGTTGGTAAACTTCAATGTCATGCTCCTCTAGCCAAGAGAGGAGAGTAGGGCCGAAGTTAAAGCTCAAGAATTCATAGTTGTTGACAATGCGCACCACCCGTCCTTGGTCGTCCAGAACGCGGGCAAAGGCGTTGGGGCGGTAACATTCCGCCCAAATGCGCTCGTTCCAGTCGTGAAAGGGGCTGGCGCTCGGCTGTCGCTGAATGCGGTTGAGGCAGGGATCCTCTCGGGGCGGCTGATAGAAATGGCCGTGCAACACCACGTACGGCCGCGCAGAGGAAAGCTCAGCAGCACCTGCCGGAGAAGGAGCCGCTTGCATCGGCGGGTCGGAGACCAAATCGCTGTGCCCTGACTGTGCCGCTGGCCTATCGGAATTTTTGGAGCCACTCGGCATCATGAGATTACACTCCTTTTAGAGGCCTCCAACTGGGTTACAGGGGAAGGCAATGTTAACTTAAGTTCATATCCATACGTTACAGCGATCCCCGATCTGCAACGGTGAATGTAAAAGATTCAGTTGGAAATTTGACAGGGAACAAACATCGGTCAGTAATCTTTGCGTTTTCCTCACAACAGAAGGGATCCCGGGACTTAGCGGGTGGGGGCCGATCTGCCGGTGGCCATTTCCCACGCCGAACAACCCGTTTGAGGTCAGGCCCCCATTGGAATCCCGGTGGATCCCCAGCTCGAACTCACATTCCGGTCCAGTGCCACCAGGCCCAGCCCAGCCCCACCAGCAGCGCCGTTATCCCATAGAGGGATCCCACCACCTGCACCTCCGACCAGCCCCCCAGCTCCAGATGGTGGTGCAAGGGCGACATGCGCAACAGCCGTCTGCCTGTGCCGGTTTTGCGTTTGGTGTATTGGAAGTAGCCCACCTGCAGCATCACCGACAGCGCCTCTGCCACCAGCACTCCCCCCATCAGGGCCAAGGCCCAGAGCTGATCCCCCAGCAGCGCCAACCCGGCCAGAGCGCCCCCCAACCCCAGGGATCCGGTATCGCCCATGAACAGCCGTGCCCGGTGGTGGTTGTGAACCAGGAACCCCAAGCAGGCACCGCTCAGGGTGAAAGCCAACACCGATAGCTCTGGATCCCTGTGAAGGAGCCCCAGCCCAACCAGCAGGATGGCCACCACCCCTGCCGCCAAGCCGTCCATACCATCGGTGAGGTTTACGGCATTATTGGTGCCCACCAACACAAACAGGGCCAAGGGCCAGAACAGCCAGCCCAGAGAGAGGGTGCCTATCCCCGGCAAGGTCAGACTGGTCGGGATCCCCTGCCAGGCCAGGTAGACACAAAACCCAAGGGCAACTCCCACCTGGAGCAACAGCTTGTGTTGGGGAGACAACCCCTTGTTGGATTGCTGTCGGATCACCAGCCAATCGTCCAGCCAGCCGACAAAGCTGTAGGCCAGCGTGAGCAGCGCGACAGCCAGCCAATGGGGATCCCAGCCGATCCAGATCCCGGCCACCAGTAGCCCCACGGGCAAAAAGCTGATCCCGCCCATGGTGGGTGTGCCTGCTTTTTTCTGGTGGGATTGGGGCCCCTCCTGGCGGATCACTTGCCCCGCCTTCCAGCGCCGCAACCCGGGGATGAGCAGGGATCCCAGCAGGGCCGAACCCAACGCGCTCAACCCAAAAGGAACGACCACCTGGGGGCGGATCCCAATCACAAGGGCCGAGAGGGCTAAACCCAGCCCCAGCGAGAGCGCCATCCCGCCCCACTCTGTTTCTTCCACCTCCAGATCGGGAAGTGTATCCGCATCCACCCCTTCTGAACCCCTCACACCCTCAACCTCCAAACCCTCAAAAACTCTATCCTGCCAGAGCTCAGAGGCGAAAGTTAGTTGAGTGGGGATCCCTTCAATAGGGCCACTTCCAGTTGCGCACCTCCGGCAGATCTTCCCCGTGTTTGCAGATGTACTGCTTGTGCTCCACCAGCTTGTCCCGGATAAGCTGCTGGACGTGATCCCGCCGGTACTTGAAGCGATCCACCCGCTCCAAGACGTCGTTGGCCAAGTTAAAGCGATCCACCTGGTTGAGAACGCACATGTCGAAGGGGGTGGTGGTGGTGCCTTCCTCCTTGTAGCCGCGCACGTGCAGGTTGTGGTGGTTGGGACGGCGGTAGGTGAGGCGGTGGATGAGCCAAGGATAGCCGTGGAAGGCAAACACGATGGGCTTGTCGGGGGTGAAGATACTGACAAACTCCTTGTCGCTAATGCCGTGGGGGTGTTCGCTGGGCGGCTGCAGCTTCATTAGGTTCACCACGTTCACCACCCGGATCTTGATCTCCGGCAGGTGCTGCCGCAAAAAGTCCACCGCCGCCAGGGTTTCCATGGTGGGCACATCGCCACAGCAGGCCATGACCACATCCGGCTCTGAACCCTGATCATTGCTGGCCCATTCCCAGATTCCCAAGCCCTGGGTGCAGTGTTTGATGGCCGCATCCATGTCCAGGTACTGCAGGGCCGGCTGTTTGCCCGCCACGATCACATTCACGTAGTGGCGGCTGCGCAGGCAGTGGTCGGCCACCGAGAGCAGAGTATTGGTATCCGGGGGCAGGTAGACGCGGATGATTTCGGCCTTTTTGTTGACCACGTGATCCAAAAAGCCGGGATCCTGATGGCTAAAGCCGTTGTGATCCTGCCGCCACACGTGGGAAGTCAGCAGGTAGTTGAGGGAAGGGATGGGCCGCCGCCAAGGAATGTGACGGGTGGTTTTCAGCCACTTGGCGTGTTGGTTGAACATGGAGTCCACCAGGTGGATGAAGGCTTCGTAACAGGAAAAGAACCCGTGTCGCCCGGTCAACAGGTAGCCTTCTAGCCAGCCCTGACAGACGTGCTCGCTGAGGATCTCCATCACCCGTCCATCTGGGGAGAGGTGCTCGTCGCAATCGTAGATGGGAGCTACCCAGGTGCGGTCGCTGGCCTCAAACACAGCATCCAAGCGGTTGGAAGCGGTTTCATCGGGGCCAAAGAGGCGGAAGTTGTGGGGGTTGAGCTTCATCACATCCCGCAAAAATTGCCCCAGCACTCGCGTGGCCTCGGCTTCGGTGGTGCCGGGGCGGGGAACAGGGACAGCGTAGCGGCGGAAATCCGGCATTTTCAGCTCCCGCGTCAGCAGGCCGCCGTTGGCGTGGGGCAAAGCGCCCATGCGTTTTTCCCCTTTGGGAGCCAGCTCTTGCAGCTCCGGCAGCAGACGGCCATTTTCATCGAAAAGTTCTTCCGGCTTGTAGCTGCGCATCCAGTCCTCCAGAGCCTTGAGGTGCTCCGGTTTTTTGGCCAGATCCGCCAGGGGCACTTGGTGGGAGCGCCAGAAATCTTCCACCTTTTTGCCGTCCACCTCTTTGGGGCCGGTCCAGCCTTTGGGGGTGCGCAGGATGATCATCGGCCACTGGGGACGAGTGGGATCCCCTTTGCTGCGGGCATGCTGCTGGATTTCTTGGATCTCGTGGATCACCGTGTCCAAAGTGGCGGCCATCAACTGGTGCATCTCTGCCGGCTCGCAGCCTTCTACGAAGTAGGGCTTGTAGCCGTAGCCCACAAACAGATTTTGCAGCTCGTCACGGCTGAGGCGGGCCAAAACGGTGGGATTGGCGATCTTGTAGCCGTTCAGGTGCAGAATCGGCAGCACTGCTCCGTCGTGGATGGGGTTGAGGAACTTGTTGGAATGCCAGGAAGCGGCCAAGGGGCCGGTTTCCGCTTCTCCATCCCCCACCACACAGGCCACCAGCAGATCGGGGTTATCAAAGGCAGCCCCAAAGGCGTGGGCCAGGGCATAGCCCAGTTCTCCCCCCTCGTGGATGGAGCCAGGGGTTTCCGGAGCCACGTGGCTGGGCACGCCGCCGGGGAAGGAGAATTGCTTGAACAGCTTGCGCATGCCTTCGGCGTCTTGGCCGATGTTGGGATACACCTCGCTGTAGGTGCCTTCCAAGTAGGTGTTGGCCACTAGAGCAGGGCCACCGTGGCCGGGGCCGGTGATGTAGAGGATATTGAGGTTTTCCCGTTTGATGATGCGGTTGAGATGCACGTAGATGAAGTTCAACCCGGGTGTGGTGCCCCAGTGCCCCAGCAGGCGCGGCTTCACGTGTTCCAGTTTCAGGGGTTCTCGCAGCAGCGGGTTGTCCATCAAATAGATTTGCCCGACCGACAGATAGTTGGCGGCCCGCCAGTAGGCATCCATTTTGCGAAGCTCGTCGGCGGTGAGCGGTTTTGTCGAGAGCTGTTCTGCCAGAACCATAGCTGTACCCCATAGGTATCTCTACTCCTATGGTGATCCGGGTTTGCCCAATTGCCGGGGGATCTTGGGATTCCTTTGGATTTGGCTCATTGGGTGAGCGGTAGGCACCTGTTACCACCACCAGGGCTTGATCGGGGTGCCGTCGGGAAAGATCAGGCCGGCAATCCGGGATCCGCTGTGCTTTAACCCTTCGATCTGAGCTCCTTCCAGGTTGGCTTGGGTTAGGTTGGCCCCGCTGACATCGGCCCGCCGCAGGTTAGCCCCCTGAAACTGGGCCTGACGCAGCTCGGCGCCGCTGAGATTGGCCCCTTCCAGGTCGGCATTTTGCAAGTTGGCCCCCCGCAAGTCCGCCCGCTGTAGGTTGGCTCCCCCCAAGTCCGCTCCCTCCAGGTTGGATCCGCGCAGATCGGCCCGGTTCAGATCCGCTCCCCTCAGCCGGATCTGACAGAGCACCAGTTCTCGCAGATCGGCTTTGCTCAGGTCTTGGCCGGAGAAATCCTGTCCCTGTCCCCCCCAGTTCTGCAACTGCCAGATGTGGCGCACCCGTTCTTCTAGGTGGGTCTCTTCCGAAAGCCGGGATCCCCGCAGGCTGGTGCCGCTAACTTTTACCCCCCTCAGGTCGGATCCCCGCAGATCGGCTCCCTGTAAGTCGGCGCCGCTTAGCTTGGCCTCTTGCAAATTGGCCTGGCGCAGATCCGCCCGGCGCAGGTGGGCGCCGTTGAAGTTGCAAAGGCGCAGGTTGGCCTTTCTCAAATTGGCTTCGTAGAGGTTAACGCCCCCTAGCCGCGCCTCTTGCAGATCCACTCCCTCCAGGTCGGCGTAGGCAAAGTTCCGCTCCCCCCGCCGATAGGCCACGATCACCCCTTGCGCTCCCCCCACCGGGCGAAAGGGGCTGTAGGTGCAACAGGCCCGTTCTGCCTCCGGCTGGCCTAGCTGAGACAACAGCCGCCAAGCTGCCAAGCGGACTGCCCAAGAGCTATTGCCGGCGAGGGCTTCAATGAGTTCGGCCAGGCCCGCCGACCCGTACTGCAGCAACTGGGGCAGGGTGGCCAAGCGCACGGCTTCATCGCTGTGGGTGAGTCGTCTCCGCGCCCCCTCGATACCTCCCAACACCAAGGCATGGGCCGGGGCGCTCCCGGTTGCCGTTTGCCCCCCCAACACCAGATCCCAAGGTTGGGGCCGGGATCCCTGGCCAGTTCTGACAGCCGGCTGAGGCTTACCTACCATGGGCAGATCCCGATGAACCTGGCTTATAGCCAACGCCCCACCACCACGCGGATGGTGCCATCCTCCAGCACTTCCTCGGCCTCGATGGTATAGCCCTGCTCACGGGCTGAGCGCAGCAAACTTTTGTGGGCGTAGCGCTGCAAAATCGGCTCCAGAAAGGTCTTGGGATCGATGCCCGCCCCCCACAGATCGGCCACCAGCTCGTAGTGATCCCCGTTGCGACGAAACCCGATGTCGAAGCCATTCTTTTGCCGGATCACCAAGTCGGCACGGGTGCGGTTCCAGAGATAGCCCCGCAGGCTGGCATTCCGCTGCACAGCGTAGCCCAATTCCTTCAGAGTCTCTTCCAGGAGATCGGCGTCTTTGATTTGCACTTGCAGGGTGGTGAAGTGAGACATGGCCCTTCCAATCCTTTGATCGATGGAGACCGGATCCTCACTATAAAGCGCCCTTGGGGTGGTGGAAGAAATGTAAACCATCCTGCGGTGGGTCGAGCGAGCGGAACGCAGCTCCCCCTTTCTCCCGCAGGAGTGCAACACACCTGGGCCTGGAGGGTCGCTGGGCTGGCCTGACCTGCCTTCTTATGTAGGCGCGCGCTGCGGCATTCGCGATAGCGGTACGGAGCACCGAGGCTGAGGCATCCGCGCCTAGCGTGTTCGGTAACACAGAAATCTTGGATCTACATCTAGCGTCTAAAGTCAAGAATTGACGATAGTCTCCACTATGTTTGGAGGCAGCAGCAAAAATCTGTCCCACAGGGATCTGTTCTCGTCTGTCTCCGGCTGGAATTGCCGGCGATGACGTGCCAAATTCACCTCAAGGCATTCCAAAAACCTGCTGATGAACCTTTCTATTCCCTGCCGAGCAAGCCCTTCCGATAGTTCTGCAAACAGAAATATCCATTTCTAGTTCTAACAAAATGAGTGAAAAAATTTGCTTTCTTAGCTTATGAGCAATCTGATTTGGCATCAAAAACTTGTTGATTGTTTAGAACAATCTTTCGTAACTTTCCTAAGCCTTAAATCCAGGCTTATGAAATGGTTAATTTCTCGGCCACCCTTTTAGTAGAGTTTTTAATCAACAAAATGGGCAGCTAGACGCTCCTAATAGAGTCTAGTGAGCCAGACTCAATAAATTTAGTGAGTCAAACACCGAGTTCTGGATTAGATTTTTCGAAGTCAAAGCCTTTACGAAAAGGCTTTTGCGCTGGTATGAATAAGGTGCTGTTTGCAGAAAGGTCAGCTTCGTGTGTAGGAAGAGGGCCCGATGCAGCAGGAGAAGTAGAGATTCTGACAGGACATGAATTTATGGTGTGGGGTTTGATATGTCAGAAAGTCTTGACTTGCAAGATGCGGTGGGGCGTTTCTTGAAGACGATTGGCCGCTACTCGTTGCTCACCGCTGAAGAAGAGCTCCGCCTGGCTCACCAGGTGCAGCGGATGGTGACGCTCTTGGAGCAACGGCAGCCCCATGAGTCTGTGGAAGGTTGGAGCCAGCGGCTGGGGATCCCTTTAGCAGAGCTGCAGCAGATCCTGCGGCAGGGGGAAGCAGCCAAGAAACGAATGGTGGAGTGTAACCTCCGCTTGGTGGTGTCGATTGCCAAGCGCTATCGCAATCGAGGCTTGCCGTTTCTGGATCTGATTCAGGAAGGCACCATCGGCCTCACCCGCGCCGTGGAAAAGTTCGATCCCACCCGTGGCTACAAGTTCTCCACCTATGCCACTTGGTGGATCCGGCAAAGCGTGAACCGGGGCATCCAAAACAAGGGGCGGATGATCCGTCTGCCGGCCCACATGTACGAAAAGGTCTCCCAGGTGAAGCGGCGCTACCGCGAGTTATCTGCCGAAAGGGGATCCCGTCCCCAAGCGGAAGAAGTTTTTGATTCTCTGGATATTGGCGATAACTACCGGGAGCTGATCACCCGCCACATGGCAGAGATGCGTTCCTTGAATGTGGGGGTAGGGGATGAAGACGGCACCGAGCTGCAGCACTTCATCCCAGATGAAGACAACGACCCTGTTGAACACCTAACCCAGCTTGCCCGTCGAGAGGAAGTCCGCGCGCTGGTGGGCCAACTGAGTGAACGAGAACGACAGGTGATCGTGGCTCGCTATGGGCTGGATGGATCGAGGGGCCTAACGCTGCGGGAAATTGGGGAGCACATCGGCCTTTCGCGAGAGCGAGTCCGACAAATTGAGCGGCGGGCCTTGCGGAAATTGCGGCGGCTGCAACAGGAATACTCCACGCCCAAAGCTGCCAAACCCTGGGTTAACGGGAACCTGTAACCGTTTGCGTCAGCGGTGCGCAGCACTGTAGAAAGGTTTTTTCACCACTTCGGCAGGCTGGCGCTGTCCCCGAATTTCAATTTCCAGCCGGGATCCCACCTTGGCCCAAGCCGGAGCGACATAGCCCAAGCCGATGCCGTAGCCCAAACTGGGAGAATGGGTGCCGCTGGTTACCCGTCCGATCGGCTCAGGGGAGTTGGGAGCGTAGATGGCATAGCCGCTGCGGGGGATGGCCGGATGCAGCATGCGAAACCCCACCAGGTGGCGAGGGATCCCTTGCTGCCGTTGGCTTTCGATGGCGGGCTTGCCGATGTAGTCCCCTGGGTTGTTCACCAACCAGCCCAAGCCGGCTTCTAAGGGAGTGGTGCTCTCGTCCATGTCCTGCCCGTAAAGATGGAAGGCAGCCTCCAGGCGCAGGGTATCGCGGCAGCCCAGCCCACAGGGTTGTACGCCGGCCTGAATTAGTTGCTCCCAAAGGCGGATGCCGTCTTCGGGGCTGAGCATAACTTCAAAGCCATCTTCTCCTGTGTAGCCGGTGCGGGCCACAAAGATAGTCTCTCCCGAGGTTCCCGCTGCTGTGGCAAACCGACCGTGCTGAAACCGGCGCAAAGCCTTCAGGGATCCCTCCAAAAAGGGCTGGAGAACCTGTTCGGCTGCCGGCCCCTGCACCGCCAACAAGACCCGAGTGTCGGAGTGATCCTGAAGGTTGACTCCGGGGATCCCTTGGAAGTGGTGGTTGAGCCAATCCCAATCCTTCTGCCGGGTAGCTGCATTGACGATCACGCTCCAGTGCTCCAGCTCACCCTCCGGTGGATGCCGGTAGAAGATGACATCATCCAAAATGCCCCCCAGTGGATTGAGCAGGACGGTGTAGCGACCGGATCCCACAGGAACGGCGCTCAGATCGCTGGGAACCAGACGGCTGAGGTGGGATCCCAGCTCCGGCCCCCAGAGGGTGAACTTGCCCATGTGGGAAATGTCGAATGTCCCCACCCTCTCCCGCACTGCCCGATGTTCTGCTATCACTCCCCGATACTGCAGCGGCATTTCCCAGCCGGCAAAAGAGACAAATCGCGCCCCCAAAGCTTGATGAAGGGAGAACAAGGGGGTGCGTTGCAGAGGCGTTTGGCTCATCAAGGGATCCTCAGCGGTCTAAAGACTAAAAGGTCAAAGACTAAAATAAGTGCAGCATCGCCCATTTCTCGGAGCTTGTGCCATGCGCCTTCTCCACACTATGATCCGCGTCGGCAACCTGGAGCGCTCCCTGCGGTTTTACCGAAAAAACGCCGTAAAGCCCTGCCCTTGAGGGCAGGGATGTAAGGCGCAGACCGTTTTATCCCTTCAGGAACGCTGTTCGCGGTAGCGGTGCGTAGCACTTTAAAATAGCAATATGTTGGTCAGAGAAGCCAAGCTGCTCAACGGCACAGCAGAGCAGTACCAAGCTCTGGATGAAGCCATTCGCACTGCGCAGTTTGTGCAAAACAAGTGTCTACGGTACTGGATGGATAACCGGGGCGCGACCAAAGCGGTTCTGTATTCCCTCTGCAAGGACTTGGCCAAAGAGTTCCCCTTCGCCCGCCAGCTCAATTCTGCCGCCCGTCAAGCTAGTGCCGAAAGAGCTTGGTCTGCCCTCTCCAACTTCTACCGCCGTTGCAAGAACAAAGAGCCAAGGAAAGGCTATCCGCAGTTCAAGAAGAACTGTCGGTCGGTCGAGTACAAGCTGTCCGGCTGGAAGCTGTCTCCTGACGGCATGTCCATCACGTTCACCGACGGCTTCAACGCAGGAACATTCGCCTTGTACTGCAATGGTGAGGCAAGACACCATATCCTAAACTCCAAAATCAATCGGGTGCGGGTGATACGCAGGGCAGATGGGTACTATGCCCAGTTCTGCTTGGATGTGGAGCGCAAGGAGCAGGGAGAATACACAGGCAATGTTATTGGCATTGACTTGGGCTGGAAGGCTTTCTACACCGACCAGAACGGCAACTCTGTAGAGTGTCCAAAGTTTCTCAGACGCAGCGAAAGGAGGTTAAAGCAGCACCAGCGCAGATTAAGTCAGTATCGGGAGGAATACACAACTTCACTTGCCTTGTGATACAATAATAATACTGCGGACACCAGAAACGGTTGTTTAAGGCACTGGTAACGGTCGATTGGGGGTGTCGTAAACCATCCCAGAGGTCCGTGGTTAATTTACTAACTGCAGGGCTACTAAAAGCCTACTCTGTACCGCGAAGCAGTCAGGGTCGGGTAGTTTACTTGGCGGATCCCCCTACAGTCAACTGGCCCAGCACGTTGATATCAAAGGTGAAATTAATTGTCACCGAGTTGCCCTCGTAAGCCTCAGGCAGCGGCAGGAAGGGAGCTGCCCTCTGGATAGCCGTCAGCGCTGCATCGTCTGTTTGTTGGCTGCCAGACGTGCGCCCCAGGCGAATGCTCTGCAGATCGCCAGCTCGACCCACTGTAAAGATCACCACCGTGCGGCGCGAGGTACCGGTCTGCCCAGGTATCCAATTTTGCTCCACTTTCCGCTGCAAAGCGGCCAGCCAGGGGCCCCAATCCACATCGGCCCGCGCTGCCACACTGGGGGGATTGGGAGCGGATTGGGTGGGGTTGGCCAATCCACTAGCTCCACTGCCCTGGATCCCGGCCCCATTGCTGGGAGCAGAAGCACTGACCGGAGGTCCCAACTGGGAAGAATCAGAGGGCCGCTGGGCGGGAAGAACCTCTGTCACCGGTTGCGGAGCGGGCGGAACGGGAGCCAATTGGCTGGGATCCGAAACCCGCTCGCTTGGCTGTATGGGCAAGGGCTCTGCAGTTGGCGGGGGAGTGGGCCTTGGGGAGGGAGCAGCCGCCACAGGCGGTGGAGTTTGGGTCGGAGTAGGTCTGGGGACAGGCGTGGGAGGGGGCGGTGCCGCAGTCGGGGTCGCGGTGGGCTGAGGGGGAGCGGGGGTTGGGGTAGGCGTGGGCTTGGGTGGAGGGGTTGGAGTTGGGGTTGCCAGGGCAACTGCAGCCGGGGC
>NZ_JANSIK010000031.1:0-27924 GCF_047462035.1 Synechococcus sp. R5-15
TCATCAAAGCGCATTCCTCCCGGCAGTGACCCTACGGGTACAGTGCGGGGCTCCTGCGATTTCTAGCTGACGGTTTTCCTGGACTTGGCAAAAGCGCTCCGCGCCGCTTCCGCGACTATTCCCAGCCCCTCTTCCAGAGGGAAAGGGGGGTCACGGATCAACCTAAGTTTTTAAAACGACTCCGAGTGGATGCTCTGGCAACAGGGACTCATCCTGCCTTTGGCGGGGTTGTTGCTAGGCTTCGTGTCGCGAGGACGGTTTGATGGGCGTTTTGCAATCTAGGTCAGGGCAGGTTGGCCAATTTGTGGGTTTAATGTGGGTTTAATTAAGCCAAGCTCACCGGAGTGGAGTCGGTGAAACTGCCAGCAGTGTCTGTCAGAAGTATGGTGTTAAGGCAATCGTTCTTATGACCAGAGCAAGGGAGAGGAAAGGCACCGATCCATCCGCGCTAGCGGGCCGTAGGCCTTTGCCAGAGAAGTCGCGGGATCCCCGCCGCCCTCCACAACCTGCCAAGGATACCGTCCCACCTCCGGCGGAGTCAAAGCTGCGAACAGGTTCTGGTCGCCTGCTTCCTGCCCCCAGGGGATCCCTATTGGTTTCCCGTCCTCAACCGCTGCGTCTTGCTCGCCAGAAAGCCATTGCTCGTCTGCGCCAACGGGCTGCCCGGCCTCGCCGCTTGAGACGTTCTCCATCTCTCGGGCAAGTGTTGCTCAGGGGACTGAGCTTAAGTCTTATCCTGGGCCTGACGATGGCGGGCCTCTCGCAACTGCTGCAATCGACCACCGCTGGCCGGATAGAACAGGCCACGACGCAGCTTGGGGATCCTCCCCCGTCGGCATTCCCGAGTAACATTCTGCCGGGAGAAGCGATCCCGGCTTTGCAGGAGCGCTTGGCCGCTTTGGCCGACCAACCGGGCTTGACGGCAGGGGCTCTGTTCTGGGAGGTGGAAACCGGCGCCTTTGCCGGGGTTAGGCCGGATCAGGCTTTTCCTGCCGCCAGTGTGATTAAGATCCCCATTCTCTTGGCTTTTTTCCAGGCTGTGGAAACCGGGCAGGTGCGGCTGGATGAACAGCTCACTCTGCGGGAAGATCTCAAGGGAGGGGGGGCAGGCGTGTTGCAAACCCGACCCCTCGGATCCCAGGTTTCTGCTTTGGAAGCGGCCACCCTGATGATCACCCTCAGCGACAACTTCGCCACCAATCTGATCATCGATCGCCTGGGTGGACAGGAGGCTCTCAACCAAAAATTTCGCCAGTGGGGACTACAACACACGCAAATTTCTTGGTGGCTACCGGATCTGGAGGGCACCAACACCAGCAGCCCGCGCGACATGGTTTGGTTGCTCAGCCAGGTGGAACAGGGGCGCATGTTGAACCGCCGCAGCCGCGACCGCTTTTTGGATATTCTCTGGCGCACCCAACGGCTCTCCTACTTCCGGCCCAATCTGGGCCAAGAGGTGCGCATTGCCCACAAAACGGGAACCCTGGGCTCCGTGGTGGGAGATGCCGGGATCCTGGATTTGCCCAACGGGCGGCGCTATGTGGCGGCGGTGTGGGTGAAGCGAGAAACCCCCAACGATCCCAGAGCCGAAGGGCTGATCGCCAGCCTGTCGCAAGCAGCCTACGAGTTCTGGTCTGCTCCTGGATCCGCCCCGCCATCCCGAACAGACACCACCGGCAGCCCGCAACCCTGAGTCCCCCACTCCGCAAATCTTTCCATATTGCTACGCAACGCTTACGCGAACGCAGTAGCAGTGCGGAGCACTATTCCAGGCAGAGCGCAAATGCCAGAGTGGAGAAACAGGCGTTGAGGGAAAACGATATTGCTACGCAACGCTTACGCGAAGGGGCACCTGGTCAGCATCAACCCCGCCACCGGAGAGGAATTGGCTCGCTACCCCGTTTTCGACGCTGGGCAGATCCAAAGCTGTATCGCCCAAGCCCACGAGCGGTTTCAGAGCTATCGTCGGATCCCGTTTGCTCAACGATCCGCCTGGCTGAAGCGGGTGGCAGGGATCCTGGAGGAGCGCAAAGCGGAGTTTGGCCGCCTAATCAGCCTGGAGATGGGCAAAACCTTGGCCTCTGCCGTTGCGGAAGTGGAAAAATCCGCTTGGGTTTGTCGCTACTATGCCGAGGAGGCAGAGGGATTCTTGGCCGAGCGCTCCATATTGCTACGCAACGCTTACGCGAACGCCAGCGATGCCAGCCGCAGCGGGATCCGCTACCAGCCGCTGGGGGTGATTTTGGCGGTGATGCCCTGGAACTTTCCCTTTTGGCAGGTGTTTCGCTGTGCCGCCCCGGCCCTGATGGCGGGCAACACCCTCTTGCTGAAACATGCTTCCAACGTGCCCCAATCGGCTTTGACCCTAGAGCAGATCTTTCGGGAGGGGGGATTTCCGCCAGGGGTCTTTCAAACCCTGCTGATCACAGCAGCCCAGGTGGCAGAGGTGGTGGCGGATGAACGGGTGCGGGGGGCCGCCCTCACCGGCAGCGAAGCCGCCGGCTCCAGCCTGGCCCGTTTGGCCGGTCAATATCTGAAAAAAACGGTGTTGGAACTGGGAGGGAGCGATCCCTTCATCGTGCTGCCCAGCGCCGATCTGGAGGCAGCAGTTGCCACAGCGGTCACGGCCCGTCTGATCAACAACGGCCAGTCCTGCATTGCCGCCAAACGATTTATCCTACACAGGGCTATCGCCGAACCTTTCACGGCTGCCATGACGGAGCGATTTCGCCGGCTCAAGGTGGGGGATCCCTTGGATCCGCAAACCGATGTGGGGCCTCTGGCTACCCCCAGCATTCTGCAAGAGGTGGATGGACAGGTGCAGGCTTTGGTGCAGGCGGGGGCCAAAGTTCACATCGGTGGCTCCCCCTTGGGAGGAAATTTTTACCCGCCCACGATCCTGAGCGACATCCCCCCCGATCATCCGGTGGCCCACCAGGAGGTGTTCGGGCCGGTGGCGCTGTTGTTCACCGTACCGGATGTGTCGGCAGCCATCGAGCTGGCCAACGGCACGCCCTTTGGCCTGGGCGCCAGCGCCTGGACAACCGATCCAGAGGAACAAGAGCGCCTGCTGGAGGAGCTGGAGGCGGGATCCGTATTCATCAATGGTCTGGTCAAGTCCGACCCGCGCCTTCCCTTCGGCGGCATCAAACGCTCAGGGTATGGACGGGAACTGAGCCGGGAAGGGATCCTGGAATTTGTGAATGTCAAAACCATTTGGGTGAAGTGATGGCGGAGACTGCTCAAAGGGATCCCCAGCCGGCGACGGATCCTGTAATCAAGCTGGATCAATTCCTCAAGCTGGCGGGGGTTGTTCCCACCGGCGGGCAGGCCAAGCAGCTCATCCAAGCGGGGCAAGTGCGGGTGAATGGTGAGGTGGAAACCCGGCGGGGACGCAAGCTGCGCCCTGGGGATGAAGTGGCCGTGGGAGGTGGAGTTTGGCGAGTGCGCCTGGATAAGACCCCAAAGTCAGATCAGTGAACGGGTCAGTGCAACCGGATCAAAAGAAGCATGGCCAAGGCCCCGATTCCCCCTGCCACCGCAAACTGCCATTCCAGCCCCCACAGCAGGCAGGCAACTCCGGCCAGGATCTGGATCCCACCGGTCATCCAGTAGGGGAGGCGCGGCGGATCCACCAAGCCGTTGAGCCAGTGACCCAGCCCCATTTGCCACAGCCAAAACACCCCCAGGTATGGGCTCAAAGCTGCCAAAGGGGTACGCCCGACAAAGGGCAGCACCGAGAGGATCATGCCCTGGGCGATCACCAACGTCCACACCAAACCCACAAAGTAGAGGTGGGCCAGTCCGGCTGTTCGAAACTCCGGCAAGCTAGTCTGCCGCACCATGTAGCCCAACCCAATCAGGGAAATCACCAGCCACAGCCAGTTGATGTTGGCCTCTTGGTGAAACTGGGTGGCAGCAAACCCAATCCCCAAAAGGACGGCCCAAATCAGGTACACCCGCCGACAAATGTTCCAGAAGGGAAGAGGGGATCCCAGGGGTTCCATTTGCATGGCCTTCACCTAATCGACGACGACAATGCGGCCCACCATGCTGGGGTGGATATCGCAGAAATAGTCCTGGATCCCAGCTACTTCGAACACCACCGCTTTGCTCTCGTTGCGACTTAGCCGTCCCGTCCCTTGAAACTGCGCTCCCTCCACAGGAGTAGCCGTGTGGGGGGTGGAATCTAGGTTGGTGAAGGTCACCTTGCCCCCCCGCTTGAGGGTAACCTCCGAGGGCAGGTATTGAAACCCCCGAATGATTACCTCTGCTGCCGCCGTTGCTTCGACAGGATCCCGCTCCGCAACGGAGCTGGCTTGTCGCCACCGATCCACGGCCAAGATGGCCCCCGCATTGAGCAGGGATCCCAGCCCACTGAGCAACAGCAACCGCCGCGTCATTGGCATAGGGCTTTCTCCACACAGGTTTAGGAAGAGAGCAAAGGCTGAGGCGCTCAGAAGAAGGCGATTGCGACAGCAGTGCAGAGCACTTGGATCTCCAAGCCCCAAGTCCTACAGAGGACGTTGGAAGGCTTTGCAGATCATCGCCTCATCGCCGGCAGGGGTTACCAACAGCTCTACACCTTCAGGATCCAGCGCTCCCGAGTCTCGGCGCTGACAAAGGGGGCAGGCACCACCAGAATGCTGGGATCAAGGCTGTGGAACACGGCCCGGATTGCAGTGGCATGGGCAACTTCGTTGGGGCCAATGGTGCTGGCGGCAGCCACCAGGTCTTTGTTGGAAAGCTGGGTAAACGCGTCGTTGTAAGCCAAGGCTGCATCAAACTCCAGAGCCAGGGCCAGCTTGGCAATGTTGGCATCGGAGTCGAGATTGCCTTCTTTGTTGTCGATGTAGGTGGAAAGGTCGTAGCTATCCCAGGCCCGAGAGGGGATCCCCCCCAGTTGCCGCACGGCGCCCGCCAGCAGATCCCGGTGCTGTTCGTGATCCTTCAGGTTCTTGGTGGCCACTTCCAACACGATCTTGCCCACCTCAGTATTGCTCAACTTGCCGGCAGCGGTTTTGTAGGCCCAGATTGCCTGCTGTTCCAAGTCAATGGCGGCGTTGAGAATGGCAATATCAGCAGTGTTGGACTGAGCGGCACCGGGCAGGGTGCGCAATCCAATTGCTCCACCCACTCCCGCCAGCAAACCAGCCAACAACAAGCTGCGGCGGGAAGTTGCAGGGCTGGGATCCCATTCGGCGGCCAATTGAGGCAGAGCGAAGGGAGTCTTTGCAGTCTTCATCTCAAGTCTCCTGTCTCGAAAGATGGCAACCAACCTTCAGGGGCTTGCTCTGGGTCGGGCAATTCCCTCTGGCCTGGTCTGATGGAGATACGCCGTGGATGCCGCCGCGGATGCCTGAGGGAAGAGATTTTCGTGGTCAAATAGCCATGAAATGCCTCCTCGAACTCCCCTCTCCCTCTGGGAGAAGGTCCGGGCTATCTTAAAAGCGTGTCCAACGGCTCCAGTGGGGGCCAGCATTCGGTCGGTAGTGTCGTTATCCATCCATGCGATTCTGGGCGTGAACCTGCACCTTGCTCTGCCGGAGGCCAGCCTACAGAGCTACGCCACCTGGATTGAGGCGCGTATTCGGGAGGGTCAGGGCGCTCAGGTGGTTACCTGCAACCCGGAAATGATCATGCAGGCGCAGCGGGATCTGGCCTTTGCCCAGGTGCTGCAAGCGGCGGAGCTGGTGATCCCCGATGGCATTGGGGTGGTGTGGGCCCTGCGGCGGCAGGGGATCCGCGTCCAGCGGGTGCCGGGGATCGAGCTGGCAGAAACCCTGATCCCGTTGGCGGCAGAACGGGGGTGGCGCTTGGCCCTGGTGGGGGGAAGGCCGGAAGTCAACCGGGCAGCAATTCGATATTGGCAAGCCCAGTGTCCTGCTTTGGCCCTCTGGGGCTACCACGGCTACTTCTCTAGCGAGGAAGAAAAAGAGCTTCTGCAAGCTCTCCAGGAATTTCGACCGCAACTGGTGTGGGTGGGGCTGGGATCCCCGCGGCAGGAGCTGTGGATCCAAAAGTGGCGTCCCCTTTTGCCCCAAGCCATCTGGATGGGGGTGGGGGGCAGCTTGGACATTTGGGCCGGCCAAAAACGGCGAGCGCCCCGTTGGTGGCGTGACCATCACCTGGAATGGTTGTATCGTCTCTATCAGGAACCCTGGCGCTGGCGACGCATGTTAGCTCTGCCCAGCTTTGTCTGGCGAGTGCTGTGGGATCCCTCTTCTCGTTTGCGCCCCTAGTCTGCCGGCGCTCTCTCCCTCCTCTGTCTAGGCGCTTACTATGGTGATCGGTCAGCACATCGGCTATCCTCCTCGCTTACACCGTTGGGCGGGTACGGCTCCGACCCCTCATCCCCCTGCCCCAGCCCATCCAGAGGCCACCCTGGGCTTTTACAGCAGCACCCAATCCGGATCCCTGCAAGCCCCGGCCAGCATGGTGTCCTTGCGGGGCGTGAGCAAGGTCTTTCCCAACGGCAACTTAATTTTTCAGGATGTGAACTTGGAGGTGCGCCGCGGCGAGTTTGTGTTCGTAACTGGGGTCTCCGGGGCGGGCAAGTCCACCCTGCTGCGGCTACTCTACGGGGCGGAACAGGCCACCGAGGGCACGGTCATCGTCGATCAAGTCTGTCTCTTTTCTTCTGAAGGGCGGCGGCGACCCTACCGCATCCCACCGCGTCCGCTGGCCATGTTGCGGCGGCGCTTGGGGGTGGTTTTCCAAGATTATCGCCTTCTGGCCAACCGCACCCTGGCAGAAAATGTGGCCTTCGTGCTGCGCGCCCAAGGGCTGTCCCCCGCAGAAATCCGCCGTCGCATCGGGCCGACCCTAAAGATGGTGGGGCTGACCGAAAAGCGAGATCACTTTCCCCATGAGCTTTCGGGGGGGGAACAGCAGCGCCTTAGCCTGGCCCGTGCCATTGTCAACATGCCGGTGCTGCTGCTGGCGGACGAGCCAACAGGAAACCTAGATCCGGAAAACTCCCTCTTGGTTCTCCAGATTTTGGAGCGGCTCAATTCCTTTGGGGTGACCGTCATCATGACCAGCCATGACCCCTATCTGGTGGAGCGGGCCGGCCACCGGGTGGTGCGCATGGAGGGAGGGCGCCTGTATGATCTGCGCTGAGGGCTGCCGGGATCCCTATTTTGCTCTCCACAGGCTCTGTTGAGCTCCAGGGGGCAAGGGTCTGAGCCCATTGATTGTTGGATGGAGAACAGCATGCAATCTCTCTCCCGATTTCTCAATAAAATCCGCTATCTCCTACAGGAGACTTTTTTGGGGTTGCGGCGGGGGGGCTGGCTGAACTGGGCTGCGGTGAGCACCCTGCTGGTGTTGTTGTTCCTGGTGGGGATCGGCGTTGAGCTGTCCTGGGGCCTGGATGCCACGGTGCAGTCGCTGGGAGGACAACTGGAGATCTCCGTCTACCTGGAGCCGGAACGGCAGGGGGTGGAGCTGCAACCTCAGGTCGCCCAACTGCCTCATGTGGCCGAGGTGAAGGTCATCACCAAAGACCAGGCTTGGCGCAACCTTTTGCTGGAAATGGGGATCCAAGACGAGGCGGCCATGGAAACCCAGTTGGGGGAGAACCCCTTGGTGGATGCTCTGCGGGTTAAGGCGGATTCCACCGAAGCCTTGGGGGAAGTGGCGGAGCAGATTCGCCAACTGGAAGGGGTGGATGAGGTCTACTACGGCGACCGCATTGTGGAGCAACTGGCCCAGCTCCAGGACATGCTACGGCTGGGATCCCTGACCATTACCGGCGTGTTGGCCCTGACAGCGGTGGCGGTCATCACCACCACCATTCGCCTCATCGTCATGGCGCGGCGGCGGGAGATCGAGGTGATGCAATTGGTGGGGGCGACGGCAGCCTGGATTTACTTGCCCTTTATTTTGCAAGGGTGCCTGTTTGGGGTGATCAGCGCAGTGGGAGCTTGGGGATTGATCTTGGGATCCCAGCAGTTGCTGCAGGAGCTGCTGGAGCAGTTGATTGCCTTGCCCTTCCTCAAGGTGATGCAGGCAGATCGCAGCCAACTGGAGTTTTGGCTCTTGCCGTCGATGTTATTGGGGATGGGGGTTTTTCTGGGCACCACCAGCAGCTTGATCGCGGTGCGCAAGTCGGCAGGGCGATGAGCTGGAGGCGATGCTGAGGAAAGCCCTGGATATTCCAATCTGAGGATCGCCATAGGATAAGATGATGGACTCTACTTCCCTGGCTTTCCAAGATCTGGCCGCCATGAACCCATTGCCTCCTCCCGCCCACCCCTACCAGTTCCGCGCTTTGGGCCTGATTAAGGGATCCCTGAAATCGATCCCCAAGACTTATGCGCAGGCAACCTTGGTTGCCTCTGACGGAGCAGAATATCCGGCTACCCCCGGACGCGCCGAGCTTCTCGGCCCCTTCGAGCACTGCATCAAGAGCGGCCATACCTACTGGTACTACGTGCAGCCGCAGCCGCGTTCAGGGGGGGCTTTGGGCTTGAGCATCATCCGCATCCTGGCCCTGCCGGAAGAGGAGCAAGACCCAGAGTGGGAAGAAGAACCGTTTTTGCCTGCCCCTGAGGACACAGAGGAAGGCTTTAACATCCGCGGCATTGTCGAGCCCCACGATGGCTTTGTTGAGGTGACCGTGCGGCGCAAGCCCCAGGGAACCAAGCAATTTGCTCCTCTGCAATTGCGCTTGGAAGGGTTCTTGCCCGGAGCTGTGGCGGGCGAGTTTTGGGATCTGTTGGCAGAGCGAGAGGGCAACAAACTGCTGTTGGTGGATGGTACCCGCCTGTTGACCGCAGTAGCCTAGCTATCTAGATTGGCCCAGATTGGCCCTGCTTGAGAACCTTAAAATAAAACAAAGAGCTTCCCAACCGATGGTGTCTGCTGCCGGCTTGTCCCAACGGGTCGCCCATCTATCCCCTTCCCCCACGCTATCCATTTCGGCTCTGGCTAAAGCCATGCAGGCAGAGGGGCTGGATGTGTGTAGCTTGAGCGCAGGCGAGCCGGATTTCGATACACCTGACCACATTCGGGCCGCGGCCATCCGTGCTCTGGAAGAGGGCAAAACCCGCTACGGCCCCACCGCTGGGATCCCCGCCCTTCGCCAAGCAGTGGCCGATAAGCTGCGGCAGGAAAACGGCCTGCAGTTCAGCCACGACCAAATCCTGATCAGCAACGGCGGCAAGCAAACCCTGTTTAACCTGGCCATGGTGCTGCTGGATCCCGGCGATGAAGTGATCCTGCCTGTTCCCTACTGGGTCAGCTACCCCGAAATTGCCATTTTGGCAGGGGCAAAGGTTGTGCAGGTGCAGACGGAAGAGGCCCAGGGGTTCAAGCTCACCGCCGCCCAACTGCGCCAGGCCCTCACCCCCCGCAGCAAGCTGCTGATTCTCAACTCGCCGGCCAACCCCACCGGAGCCGTTTACCACCAGCACGAGCTGGCAGCTCTGGCAGAGGTGATCCTCTCCGCCCCCCATCTGTACGTGATCTGCGACGAGATCTACGAAAAGCTGGTTTATGGACAAGCCCGCCACATCAGCCTGGGATCCCTTTGCCCTGACTTGATGCCGCGCCTGATTCTCAGCAGTGGCTTTGCCAAAGCCTACGCCATGACCGGCTGGCGGGTGGGCTACTTGGCCGGGCCCAAGCCCATCATCGAGGCGGCCATCAACCTGCAAAGCCACAGCACCTCCAATGTCTGCACCTTCGCCCAGTACGGCGCTCTGGAAGCCCTGACCAGCCCCCTATCGGCAGCGGCTGTGGAAAAAATGCGCCAAGAATTCTGGCAGCGGCGGGATCTGATGCTGGACGGGATCCGCACCTTGCCGGGGGTGACTTGCCCGGAGCCAGAAGGTGCATTTTATGTGTTTGTCAACATCGGCCAAACCGGGTTAAGTTCGGTGGAGTTTTGCCGGCAGCTGCTCAAGGAACACCACGTGGCTGCTGTGCCGGGGGTAGCCTTTGGGGCAGATTCCTACATTCGCCTTTCCTATGCTGCCGATCGCACCACCCTCGAAAAAGGGCTGCAGCGGCTGCACCGGTTTGTGTCTTCCCTCTGAGAATTCAATCCGAGGATCGAAAAGAACTGAGGAAGCTCAGCTCCCAGCGGCTGGATCCCTGTAGGCCATTCCCAGCGGCGGGATCCCCATTAGAGGTGTGAACACCATTGCTTAACCCTAGCTATAGTGTTAGGGGATGGGCTACGAGGGGATAACTCATGTCTGGCAGAACGGCGCTTGTCATCACCGTTGCCTGTTTGAGTGGGGGATCCGGAAAGACCACAGCCGCCCTCAACCTGGCCATCATGTTGGCCGAGCATGGCAAGACGCTGGCTGTTGACTTTGACCCACAGGGCAACCTGAGCCAGTGGATGGGCTGGACGGATCTGTCGGAGTCGGCCACCATTGCCGAGACGATTTTGCCGGGGGCGGATCGGGTTCACATTCGGGAGATTATCCGTCCGCCGTTGAATGAGGATCGCCAGGAGCGGCTGTGGTTGGCCCCCAGCGATTACAGTCTCTCGCGGGCTATGGATGCGATCGTGATGGAGCCGGGGCGGGAGCTGTTTTTGAAGCGGGCTTTGCGACCGATTTTGCCGGAGTATGACTTTTTGGTCATCGACAGCCCCCCCTCGAAAGGGTTGCTCACCTACAACAGCATTCTCAGCGCCGATCTGCTGGTGGTGCCGACGGAATGTACCCAAAAGGGGGTGATGGGGGCCCTAAGTACCCTGGTGCTGTTGAAAGAATTGGAAGAGCTGGATTTTCATGTGCCCAAGTTTTTGGGGGTGCTCCCCACACGGGAACAGTGGGTGGGCAACAACCGCACCAAAATGTCGCGGGCCGCGGTGGAAGCCTTGGCGGAAATGATGCAAGGGATCCCCATTTTCACGCCGGTGCGGCAAAGTACAGTGGTGCAGCAAACCAACAGCATGGGCTGGTCGTTGGCGGAGGCAGGGGAAGATCTCCTGGCCCAACCTTATCGCGAGATCCTCAAGGCTGTGCTGGAGGCCCGCTAACATGGCTACCGCCAAGAAGCCTCCCAAAAAAAATTGCCCACCGGCCCCACCAAGGCGGATCTGCTCTCGCGCATGGGGGTGAATAAGCAGCCAGAGCCGATGGAACCTGCACCTACGGCTGCCGATGGCGTTGAGGCTCCGCTCCGTCCAAAAGACGACAGGGGAACGGATTCCCTGGATCTGCCTCACCCTGCGGCATTAGATGTTGAGCCCGATCCATCTGCCGCCGCCTCGTCCCCTCTGTGCCAGGTTGCCACAACCCCACCAGAGGCAGGACGGATGCCTCTCCTGGCCGGTGTGCTCTCCCCACCTGAAGCTCCTTCTCGGGATGCGGATCCCTTGTCCAACTTGTCGCCCGCTCCGGTCGAGGTGGAAAGGGTTGTCTCCCCACCCCAGGTCAGTCTGGCCAAATGGGCCAATACTTCGCTGCCAACTGAAAAGCCAGCCGAGCTTTTGCCCCCTGCTACTGCTTGCACCGACAATGGGGTTCGCCGCAATGGCACCCCCAATGGGCAGGGTGCCCAGTCGGATCCCCGCGAGGCTCTGGATGCACAACTGGGCCTGCAAAAGCTTA
Organism: Synechococcus sp. R5-15; assembly: GCF_047462035.1. Lineage (NCBI taxonomy): Bacteria > Bacillati > Cyanobacteriota > Cyanophyceae > Synechococcales > Synechococcaceae > Synechococcus > Synechococcus sp. R5-15. The sequence goes on from NZ_JANSIK010000031.1 coordinate 11,577, forward strand.
CCCTCAAATGGTCTGCCGAGAGGGTAGAAAAGCTGGGATCCCTGGAAAGCGCCACCGGGCTACCGGGCGAGATTTTGCTGGAAGTCCTGCTGGATCATTGGGAACAATTGCCCAAGCCCTTGCAGCAAGATTGCCTCCTGCAAGCCCACCGCATTCGCGTCGAGCGGCTGGTGATCAGCCAAAACTTCACCATTGCCACGATTGAGCAACTGCTCTTCACGTCAGCGTTGCGCAACAACAACGAGCAGCATCTGCTTTGAGTTCTGGCCGGTTGGCCTGGGAAATTCCCCCTCAAGATCTCCGCCAGTATGCCAGACAACAGGGATCCCTGTTCCTGTGCTAGGGTCAAAATGGTTCTGTTGGCTTTTCGCGCTTTTCGGCCTGTGCTCTCTCCCCCTCGCTACCTGGCGGCAACCCAAGCCCATTATCATCAAGCGCATTATTCACCCTACTTCTCACTTTTGTTTTTCTATCTTCTCCCTATTTCTCCCATCGTTTAGGGGACAGCATTGCAACGTCATCTTCTTTAAAACGACCAGGTTGTAGTGGAGCGGCAACAGTTGATGAAAGAACTTGATTTGGCCAAAGCTGTAGAGCAACGGCGCACCTTTGCCATTATTTCCCATCCCGATGCGGGGAAGACCACCCTCACCGAAAAGCTGCTGTTGTACGGGGGGGCCATTCAAGAAGCGGGAGCTGTGAAGGCCCGTCGGGCGCAAAAGCGGGCCACTTCCGACTGGATGGAACTGGAAAAGCAGCGGGGTATTTCCATCACCTCTACCGTCCTGCAATTTGATTACCGCAACATTCGTCTCAATCTGCTGGATACTCCCGGCCACCAGGACTTCAGCGAAGACACCTATCGCACCCTGGCAGCGGCTGACAATGCCGTGATGCTGGAAGATGCCGGCAAAGGGTTGGAAACCCAGACCCGCAAGCTGTTTGAAGTGTGTCAGATGCGGGGGCTGCCGATTTTTACCTTTATCAACAAGATGGATCGCCCAAGTCGGGATCCCTTGGAGCTGATGGATGAAATTGAGACAGAACTGGGCCTCAAGCCCTATCCTGTCAACTGGCCAATTGGCTCAGGCGAGCGGTTTACTGCCCTATTTGACCGTCGGACTCAGGAGTTTCATTTCTTTGAGCGGGTATCTGGGGGGCGGCTAAAAGTTCAAGATACCGTCATTAAACTTGGGGATCCGCAAATTGAGGAGTTGATCGACAAGGACTTGTATTACCGATTCAAGGAAGAGCTGGAACTGCTGGATGGTCTCATGCCCACCTTGGATCTAAAACAGGTGCATTCTGGCAAACAAACCCCGGTCTTTTTCGGCAGTGCCATGACCAATTTTGGGGTGGAGCTTTTCCTCAATGCATTTTTGGAGTATTCCTTACCGCCAATGCCTCACGAGAGCACTGCCGGACTGATCCCGCCCGAACATCCTGAGTTTACGGGCTTCGTCTTTAAACTGCAGGCCAACATGGATCCCCGCCATCGGGATCGCGTTGCTTTTGTGCGCATCTGTTCCGGCAAGTTTGAGAAGGATATGGTGGTCAACCATGCCCGACTCAATCGTCCCATTCGCCTATCTTATCCCCAGAAGTTGTTTGCTCAAGAGCGCATCTCCATCGATGAAGCTTACCCTGGGGATGTGATCGGCCTGAATAATCCCGGCATCTTCACCATTGGGGATACCATCTACACCGGCCCGAAGCTGCGCTACGCCGGGATCCCTAGCTTTTCTCCTGAGCTGTTTGCCTACTTGAAAAATCCCAATCCTTCCAAGTTTAAGCAGTTCCAGAAAGGGGTAGCGGAACTGCGGGAAGAAGGGGCTGTACAAATCATGTACTCTATCGACGATTCCAAACGGGATCCGATTGTGGCAGCGGTGGGCCAGTTGCAGTTTGAGGTTTTGCAGTACCGCCTTGAAAGTGAATACAACGTCGAAACCCGACTGGAGATGTTGCCCTACACCCTGGCCCGCTGGGTCGAGAATGGCTGGAAGGCGCTGGAGAACATCCCCAGCTTGTTTAACACCCTAGTTGTTAAAGACATTCAAGACAGGCCCGTTCTTCTGTTTAAGAACGAGTGGACTTTACAGCAGTTTGTTGCCAGCAACCCTAAAATCAAGCTCAGCAAAATTGCCCCTATCTCGGATCTCGGCCCAGAATTGGGTGACGGCCAATAGATCAACCTAAGAGAATCCGTCTCAAAGAGCCTTAGGTTCTGACATTCAGTCGAGATGCCATTGGTCTCCACATCAGCGGTGTTGATAGGTGTTGATATCTTCGGATTTCTGAGCAAACCCCTCACACAGATCGCAGCAATTCCCCCATCTTTTTCCTGCATCGTCCAGGGACAGAGGGAGTGAACCATGCCTTCTTTCCCCAATATGGGATCCACTTCTCCTCGCTTTAGCTCTGCCCTCAGCGCCGATGCACCGCTTTGCGAACGCTCCTTGTGGGGACTGGATCCGCAAGCCGTTTTTTTGAATCACGGCTCCTACGGCGCGACCCCGAAAAAGGTGTTGCAGGCCCAGAGTGTATGGCGGGAACGCCTGGAGGCTCAGCCGGTGCAGTTTATGGGAGAGGAACTTCCTCGAGCCTTGCGGGCGGCGGCAGCAGAACTGGCCCATTTCGTCGGGGCCGAACCCGAAAATTTGGTGTTTGTGGAAAATGCCACCAGCGGGGTCAATGCCGTTTTGCGCTCGCTGCGGTTCCGGCCAGAGGATCAGATCGCCTGCACCAATCACGGTTACGGGGCCGTTCGTCAGGCATTGCAGTACATCTGTGCCCAGTGGGGAGCCATCCCAGTTGAGGCGCAGATCCCTTTCCCCATTGCGGGGCCAGAGCAGGTTATCGCGGCCTTCGAGGCCATCCTCACTCCCCAAACTCGCCTGGCGGTGTTGGATCACCTCACCTCGCCTACGGCTCTGATCTACCCCCTGCCTGAGCTGATCGGCCTCTGTCGGGAGCGCGGGATCCCGGTTTTGGTGGATGGCGCCCATGCCCCCGGAGTTCTCCCCTTGGAGTTGGAAAAGCTAGGAGCCGATTGGTACACCGGCAATGCCCACAAGTGGCTGTTTGCCCCGAAAGGCTGTGCCTTTTTGTGGGTGGCCCCCTATCGACAGGCCCAAACTCATCCTACGGTGATCTCCCACGGCTATGGGCAAGGGTTCACAGCGGAGTTCGACTGGGTGGGCACACGGGATCCCAGCGCTTGGTTGGCCATTTCAGCAGCCCTGGCGTTTATCCAAGGGGTGGGACTGGACAACATCCGTCAGCACAACCACACTCTGCTGCTGCAGGCGCGGCAGTTGCTCTTGGAGGCTCTTGAGGGGATCCCGCCCGCCCCCGAAAAGATGTTGGGCTTTATGGCCACCCTACCCTTGCCGCCATTTTGGCAGCAGTGGATCCCTGAGCTTCCTCTTGAGGAGCGCGCCCGTCGGCTTCACGATTACCTCTGGTACAAGTACCGCATTGAGGTTCCGATCATCCCCTTCGCCGGGCAGCTTTGGGTACGCATCTCGGCCCAGGTCTACAACCGTTTGGCAGAGTACGAACAGTTGGCGCTGGCCTTGCAGCATCTGCCCTGAGGTTTTGTCGGTTGAGCCGCTTTCACGACATTGCAAGTATAGTTGCTTCGCACACCAGTAAAACGATTCCAGATCTATGGTCAATTCAGTTGAGGATGAGATGACGTTACAGGTAGGATGGCATGCCAGTAGACCTCAGAAAGAAGCCTTGACCTGAGAGAGAGTCGTAGGGCATGTCCAGGAAGGGAGCAGACCCACAGACGTACAAAGCCGGTCATACAGCGGAAGGGAAGGGTATGGGAGTCGGTAAAAGCAGCGCGGAACGCTTGGGGAGCGTCTCAATCTAGTTTGAAGCGACCGCAGTGCTTTCAAGAGGGCAAGGATGCATGCAGATGGAGGAACTTCTGTTGATGAAGTGACAAGGCCTGCTTTTGCGAGTCGGACTATTCTACTGGCCAGTGTCTCATTGCTATTTGAATTGACTATCTGAAAAAGTCAGAAAACGTATCCCGCAGATCCGAAAGCCGATCGTTGAAGCAGGTAAGCCGATCCCCTACAGAGTTCACCAGCGTCAGATCTGCCCGACCGGTTGTCCCTTCAAATCCCAGTAGAGGAACGCTCATGCGGCTGGGATCCGTGGGATTCTGGGAAACGCGGATGACGGCTCGATCGCGGTTAAATTGATAAGCCTCGGCCACATAGCGGATGGGCTCGCTCAAGGTGGGATCCACCGGCAGCCCTGGGGCCGGCAGGAGATCCACCAGCTCGGTGAACGTGCCACTCCGCAGGCCCACCACGGCAGCAGCTCCCAACTGGTTACAAATGGCAATGAGAACCGGCTCTTGGGCAGTGGCGGTGAGGTTGGCCAAGGTAACCGTGACCGTGGCGCGGCTGGCTGCCGGCGGGTAGGTGACCTCAAAGGTGCGGGCAAAGGCATTGCCCAGCTCGTCGCGGGCGCGAAAGCGAAGCTGCCCGGTGTAGGGCAGGATGGAAGAAAAGTAGATGCCAAAGCGGTCGCTGGGACTCCGTCCGGGGATATTGGCCTGTCCGGGGACATAGGCAAGGGCAGCCCGGCTTTGCCACTGATTGGGCGGGGTGTAGGGCAGCAGCGGGCCACTGGTGAAGTTGGGGGGTTCTTTGGGGGGCAGATCCGGCTGGCCATCTCTGTTCAGATCCAGCCCATTGCCCAAAAAGGCCACCGAGCGCTGTAAGAGGATGGGGCGGTTTTGGTTATCCAAAAGGGGATTCCGCCTTTCTGCCAGCCCGGCATTGTCCACATAGACATTAAGGGGGCGATTTAGGATTTGGTTATCCCGCTGCCGCCGCATGTTGAACTGTAGGTAGGGCCCCACTGCGCCCGCTGCCGGGGATCCTCCTGTGATTTCAAAATCATCCGCCCGCAGGAAGACATTTTCCAGGGGGCCCAGAGGAGTTGTTCCCTCGCCGCAACCGACCAAGCCAAGCGCTAAAATGGCCAAGGCTGTATAAGCTACAACAGAGCATCCTTTTTCGATAGGGGAATCCGAGCTCCCACAAGTCGGCAGCAGGGGCCGGCAGGCATGCTTTGGCTTCAGCATTCATCTCCTCTCCACAACAGACACCTTGGCGAGGGTTAAACCCAACCGGACTGAGTTGAGGATGGGCGGGGATCCCCCACCGGATTCGCCTGAACCACTATACCGTGAGCCTCGGTTCAGCTCCCACCATCCCTAGGGGGCTGGCGGCAACGAGCAAGAAATGGTGGCGATCCCTGGCCTCATCTCCCGAACAGGCTTGATAGCCTAGAGGAAGCGAGATGTGGATACCCATGTCAGATACTCCTGCGGTCTTGGTAGAGCAACTTCAAAAGCGCTACGGATCCACAGTGGCCGTGGCGGACGTCTCGTTTCAGGTGGAACCCGGCCAGATCTACGGCATTCTCGGACCCAATGGGGCCGGCAAGACCACCACTTTGCATTGCCTTTGCACCTTGCTTCGTCCCGATGCGGGCCGGATAGAGGTGTACGGGATCCCAGCCAGCGAAAACCCCAAAGCGGTACGAGAAAAACTGGGGTTTGTTGCCCAAGAGGTGGCTTTGGATAAGGTGCTGACCGGGCGAGAATTGTTGCAGTTGCAGGCCGATCTCCACCACCTGCCTCGCCCCCTGGCTCAAGAGCGAATCGTTGCCGTCCTGGAACTGCTGGGGCTGACCGACCGCGCCGACCAACTCATCGGTACCTACTCCGGCGGGCTGCGCAAACGCTTGGATCTGGCGGCAGGACTGCTCCATCAACCCCAGGTGCTGGTCTTGGACGAGCCCACGGTGGGCCTGGACATTCCCAGTCGGCTGGCCATCTGGGATTTTTTGCGCCAACTCAAGAACACAGGGATCACGGTGGTGCTCAGCAGCCATTACCTGGAGGAGATCGACCTGCTGGCGGATCGGGTAGCCATCATCGACCGGGGCAAGGTGATTGCCGAGGGAACCCCCGAGGAGCTGAAAACCCGCGTCGGCGGCGAGCGCATCACCGTCAAGCTGCAGGAATTTGCCCCGGCGGAACTGGCCCAACGGGGTGCCCAACTGCTGGGATCCCTGCCCTTTGTCCAGAAGGTGGTGATCAACAGCGCCCAGGGCAACGCCCTGAACCTGGTGGTGCAGCGGAATGGAGAGGATCCCCTCAGCCAGATTCGCGCCCACTTGCAGGCTCATGGGCTAGAGGTGTTCAGCAGCACCCAGTCTCGTCCCAGCTTGGATGATGTGTATTTGGCGGCAACCGGGCAAACCCTGATGGACGCGGAGCTGGCCGCTGCCGAGGCCAATCTGGGCAAAAAGAAAAAGTAACTTCATCACCTCATGCTCGAGCCCTATTGATCCCTATGCAAAGGCACATCGAGGTATTTGGTAGATGGATTTGGAATGGATTGATTGATCGCAACCCTACAGGAGCTTTGGTATGAACTCTGCCTCTTCCTCGGTTCAATCTAACCCGATCCCCCTTTTGACGGCTGATTTTTGGCAGGAGACCTTCGCCCTCACGCGCCGCTTGTTTATCCAACTGCAGCGTCGCCCCACAACCTTGCTGGTTGGCATTATCCAGCCGTTGCTCTGGCTGATTCTATTTGGAGCCTTGTTTCAGAATGCTCCTGCCGGCATTTTCGGGGCCGGACAAAACTACACCCAGTTTTTGGGGGCGGGAGTCATTGTGTTTACGGCTTTTGGTGGAGCCTTGAATGCCGGAGTGCCGGTGATTTTCGACCGAGAATTTGGCTTTTTGAACCGGTTGTTGGTGGCTCCCCTCACCTCTCGTTTTTCCATTGTTCTTGCTTCTAGCCTGTTTATCGTCAGCTTGGCGTTGCTGCAGACGGCAGTCATTGTGGGGGCAGACTACGCCCTTGGGGCCGGGATCCCCGACGGGCCAGGCTTGGCGGTGGTGGCCCTGATCGTGGGCCTGTTGGTCTTGGGCTTTACGGCGCTGAGCTTGGGCTTGGCCTTTGCCATGCCGGGGCACCAGCAATTGCTGGCTTTCATCTTTTTGGTCAACTTGCCCCTGATCTTTTCCAGCACGGCCTTGGCTCCCCTGAGCTTTATGCCCACCTGGCTGCGTTGGGTGGCCAGCCTCAACCCCCTCACCTTTGCCATCGAGCCCATTCGCCATGTCTACCGCAGCGATAGCTGGAGCTGGGCCGATGTGGTGCTGCAGGCTCCCTGGGGCGATCTCACCCTGGCGGGATCCCTGGGCCTCTTGACGGGGTTTGTCGTAGTGTCGGTTCTGCTGGTGCAGGGGGTGTTGCGCAAAAGTTTGGCCTGAGCCTCTCTGCCCAGGCTGTGCCGCTCAAAGCCACTGGCGGGAAGCGGACTTCTCCATAGCCGCCTGTGCCTGCTGCACCAGAGCCAGGGGGCTGTCCTGGGCTGGGGAAACGCTGAGAGAAGGAGTAAGGCTGCGAGCCTGCAGAGCCATGTGGAGCTGCAGTTCGGTTACGTACTCCCGCAGGCCAAAGTTAGACCCAGAAGAAGAAGGAGCCGCTGAAGAGGGGTGAGACACAGACATCACGGCAAAGAGTCCTTCGCGAAATGGCCACTGTTGCTCTGCTAAGGTATCACGCCCACCCCTTTTCCGAAGCTTCCAAAATGTTAGCTTTGATTAAGATTTGCAACCGTTTGGCCATGGTGGTGCTCAAGGATTGGCAGCGCTCCAAGTTGGATCCCAGCGACGATGCCCTCTTTTACAGCTATCCTCGCTTCGTGACTCATGTGGATTCTGGCTTCATCGGCCAGCTCACCGATCTATACCGCGAGCATTTGCGGCCCCAGACCCGCATTCTCGATCTGATGAGCAGTTGGGTCTCCCATTTGCCACCTGAGATGGAGTTTGCCCATGTGGAGGGGCATGGGATGAACCCTGAGGAACTGGCGGCCAACCCCCGGCTGGATCACTTCTTCATCCAAAACTTGAACCAAAACCCAAGTCTGCCCTTCCCTGATCAATCCTTCGATGCGGTGCTAAACACGGTTTCGGTGCAGTATCTGCAGCAGCCGGAGCAGGTGTTTGCAGAGGTGTATCGCATTCTAAAGCCCCAGGGCCTGTTCATCGTCAGCTTCTCCAATCGCATGTTTTTCCAGAAGGCGATCCAGGCTTGGCGGGACAACTCTGAGGCGGGGCGGGTGGAGTTGGTCAGGCGCTATTTTGAGTCGGTGCCAGGGTTTGCGGTGGTGAAGGTGATCCAGCGGCCTGCCCCTATGGGTTGGCTGGGCTTTTGGGCAGGCGGAGGCGGGGATCCCTTCTATGCCCTGATTGGACAGCGGACGGCGGGGTAGAATTCTCCAGCTTGCCTGTGGCGTGCAGGCGGGATCCTTGGAAATATCCAACAAGACTCCAGCATCCACCAGATCTTGCAGCTGTGTTATCCTCGCTACCCTCAGAGGTCTGTCTTGTTCTCCGGTCTTTCTGACAGTTCTTCCCCACAAAACGGCAATCCTTCCCCCCTACCCATCTCGGCAATTGGGGAGGCAGGGCTGCTGCAGATCGTGCAGCGCTACTGTCCGGCCCAGGTGGTGGGAGACGATGCGGCGGTGTTAGCTGCTCCGGAGGGGCAGTTGGTGGTGACAACCGATGTGTTGGTGGAGGGAGTTCACTTCAGCGATCTGACGACCCCGGCCCATGCGGTGGGCTGGCGCGCGGTGGCCGCCAATCTATCGGATCTGGCCGCGATGGGATCCCGTCCGCAGGCGTTGGTGGTGGGTTTGGGCTTGCCGGGCTCCACACCGGTTGCTTGGGTGGAGGAGCTTTATCAAGGGATGCGGGACTGTTGCGCCCGCTGGGAATGCCAACTGGTGGGAGGGGATCTGTGTCGGTCGCCGCATCGATTTGTGGCAATCACGGCCCTGGGATCGGTGCAGCCGGGGCGGGCCATTCAGCGCAGACGGGCTCAACCCGGCGATTGGCTGGTGGTGACAGGGCCGCACGGAGATGCGCGGGCAGGCTTGGAGCTGCTTCTCCATCCTGAACAGGGATCCTCAGCTACGGCGGCCGAGCGCGAGCAGTTGATCAGGGCTCACCAATACCCACGCCCGCGCCTGGATCTGGTGCCCCTCTTGGAAGGGATCCCGGATCCCTTGCGCGTTGCCGGTATGGATACCAGCGACGGTTTGGCAGATGCCCTGGTGCAGGTGTGTCAGGCCAGTGGGGTGGAGGCAAGGATTGCCGTGGAGCGGATCCCGATTTCAAAAGCTTTGCGGCAGGCTTTCCCGGCCCAAGCCTTGGAATGGGCGCTCTATGGAGGCGAAGATTTTGAGCTGCTCCTCAGTGCCGAGGTGTCGGTGGCCAAGCATCTGTTGGAAAGATTGCCGGGGGCCGTTTGGATTGGAGAAGTGACAGGCTGGGATCCGCAGGGAACCGTCTGGCTGAAGGACGGGCAGGCCCTCAGCCGTCAACAAGCCTTCCAGCATTTCTGAGAGAAGTTGTGCTGCAGGATGGCCACCCAAACTGCCAACAGTTGAAGACAAATCGACTTGTGGGAGAAAACAAGCCCTAGGAAGGATTCGATAACCTAGAAGTGGAGAGAAGCTGAGACAAGGAAGCAAATTGACTTGGAATAGCTTCGGGCAACTGCTCAGAACTCGGCAGAACTTGGAGAAGCATTGGAGACTCTACTCATGAAAGCTATCTTAACAGCAGCCATTCTTGGCCTGGCCGGGATCCCTGCGTTGGCCCCCTTGCCCAGTTCGGCTCAGCCGCTGTTTGAATTGGGTGCCTACCGCCTTGAGCAGGGGACGATTATCCCGGTCGGCAGCCTGAGTAGCGAAGGGCCGCAATACTTTTATCCCGACACCGTCTATCCCCTGGAAGTGGCCGTTACTCAGAACATTTTTGACAGCCAGGGGCGCTTGGTGATCCCGGCGGGTAGCCGCATTTTTGGACAGATGGAACCTGCACCGGGCGGATCCCGCTTTGTCGGCACTTCCATTGTTCTCGGCGGTCGTACCTACAGCCTGCGGGCTTCCTCCAACATCCTCCACGACGAAAAGGATCCCCGTCAGTATTCGGCTGAGGCCATCGCTCAGGATGCAGCCATTGGGGCAGCCGCGGGAGCCATTTTGGGGGCCATCACGGGCAGAGTATCAGTGGGCAATGTCCTGGGAGGTGCCGCGACCGGAGTGGTGGTGGGCAATGTTACCGCTCCGCAGGTGGTGGTGCTGCGCCCCGGCCAATCTTTCAATCTAACTTTGGAAGCTCCGCTGACTTTGTGAGGTGCCGTTTGGAGATTCCTCTGGGAGTGTTGAGGGTCGGCAACTTGTGATTCACTGGGGATCAGACTGCGGATCCCTGTTTTCATGGCTACTGAATCTAAGCCCACTTCCCCCCTCTCCTCCACCGAGCACAGGTTTACGGCTGGAGAGGAGAGCTTTACCTACAGAGCGCTGGCCGGTTGGCAGACCCTTTTCCAGCGGGAAAAGCCGGTGGCCGAGATCTTTCACGTCGCCTATCTAAAGCAAGACTCCGCCTCTCAGCACCGCCCTCTCACTTTTGTGTTCAACGGTGGGCCTGGGGCAGCTTCTGCCTACCTGCACATGGGAGCGCTGGGGCCCAAACGGATTTGCTTCGGGCCCAACGGCAGTTTGCCCCCCTCCCCGGTGCGGCTGGTGGACAATGCCGAAAGCTGGCTGCCCTTTTCCGATCTGGTCTTTGTCGATCCGGTGGGGACGGGGTTCAGCCGCGCCCTGCCCAAGGATTCTCAAGACCCCAAAGATTCCCGGGAGAAATCCGATCCGGCATCCAAGCCCCCTCAGCCGGATGCTAAGGCGGAGGAGCCTCCTAAGGAATCGCCCTTCTGGGATGTGGAGCGGGATTTGCAATCCTTGGGAGAATTCATTCAGGGCTTTCTTTCCCGATACAAACGCTGGCTTTCCCCCATTTTCATTGCCGGCGAGAGTTACGGTGGGTTTCGGGTGGCGCGGCTGGCCAAGGAGCTGCAATCCAAGTTTGGCGTGGGCCTGTCGGGGGCCATTCTCATCTCGCCTGCGATTGAGTTTGGGTTGCTGGAGACCAACGATTACAACCTCAGCACCTGGGCAGCCCTTTTCCCTTCCTATGTGGCCACAGCAGCCCATCATGGACGGTGTGGCTGGGGGGAGGATTTGCAGATCCTGCTGCCCAAAGCAGAACACTTTGCCCGACAACGTCTGCTGCCCCTCTTGGCCATGGGGGAGGCAATGCCAGAGGCAGAACGGCAAGCGGTGTATCAGGAAATGGCAGCAGGGATCGGCCTATCTCCAGAATATGTAGCCCACAAAGGCGGGCGGATCGATATCGCCAGTTTTGCCCGCGAGCTGTTGCGGTCGCAGCGACTGGTGCTGGGGCTCTACGATGCTTCTGTAACCACGGTGGATCCCTTTCCGGATCGGCCTACCTTCGAGGGATCCGATCCCACCTTGGATGGGATCGATCGCCTGTTCACGGCAGCCATCAACAGCCACTTGCGAGAGACCTTGCAGGTGGAAACGGAGTTGACCTATCACCTACTGAACCTGGAGGTGTTCAAGTCCTGGCGGTTCACCCCAAAAGGAGAGTTTAAGCAAGGATTCATCGGGGCAATGGACGAGCTGCGCAGCAGCATGGCCCTCAACCCCCACATGCGGGTGAGCATTCATCATGGCTTTTACGACCTGGTCACGCCCTACTTTGCCTCGAATCACCTGGTGGATTTGATGAAGTTGGATCCGCGGTTGAAGGCCAACCTCACCCTACGTCATTATCGCGGCGGACACATGTTCTACACCTGGGATCCCTCGCGATTGGAGTGGTTTACAGAAATGCGTGAGTTTTACTCGAAAACAGCTTCCAGCTCAGAGTCATAACATACTCGCCGGGCGAGGATTCTGGTTCCTGGTTTTGCAGCAGCACTTATAGTCAATTCAAATGGCAATGAGACACTAGCCGGTGCAATAGCTCCGCTAGAAAGTTCCTCTATAGCGTGCATCCTTGCCCTCTTGAAATTTAGGCCAGGACAGTGGCCCACACCCAAAACGTTGCATGCACAGGGCCATAGAGCTTTTCTCAGTAGCTCAAACGACCCTACTCCCTACAACCAGTCGCGTAGCTCTGAGCTGGGGATCTCACGGCGCTCCCCGGTAACCGTGAGAAAAATCGTGAGAAAAATAATGAGCGGTTTTGATTCCTGTCTTTCCCTCTTCTTGAGAGAGAGAACTCAGATGGGATCCCTGTGGGCTAAGGGGCTTGTTGTTGATTTTGAACAGTAGGGATCCGGCGCAAATTCAAAAGCACCATTGCGCTGAGGGGGCGCGTGTTGGCCAGTAGCCCCACGATCAGCAGCAGCCAACTGTTCAAGGTAGTATTGGCCAGCAGCCAGCCCATCAACAGAGCCGATCCTGCCCCTTCGGCAACTGCCGCCAAGAGCCAAGCCCGGCCACCTTTCCAGCCCTGAGACCACAAGGCCCATTGCAGCCCACCAACGCCGACCCCCACCAGCAAACCGCGCAGCGCATCTCCCATTGCCTGCAAGACATTTTGGAGCCAGGGATCCGTCGGGTTAAAAGCAGAGGTTGCTACCCCCACCTGGGGAGCGAGGAAATCCGCCGCCGCCCAGCCCAAAGCCGTGGCCAGCAAAGTTGCAGCCACCCATCCCACCGAAACCTGCCGCCGCAACACCGCCCACTGCAGCAGCCCCATCAGCAAGCCAAGGCCGGCTCCAGCCACCGCTTCTTGTAGCGATCCCAAAGCCGCCAGCAGAGGCGCTGATGCCCCCAGCCCCAGGTAGCCGATCCCAGCCGCCCCCAAATTGGCCAAGAGCCAACTCAACGCCGACCCTTTGCCCAGGCGGGGTGCATTCAGGGGTGCATCCAACAGATGAGAGCCGGACTTGCTGTTGACATGTTCCTGCCCAACCTTCTGTTCCACCTCGCGCAGCCCCTGTTCCGCTGAAGGGTTACCCGGCTCCAGCCGCAGCACCCCTTGATAATCCATCTGGGCAAGGCCCCAATGTCCCTGCCGTTGGTGGGCCAGGCCGCGGTAGAGATAGTAGCGGGCTTCGTTGGGGGCGCTCTGGATCAGCTCATTGAGCAGATGGACGGCCATCTTGTACTCGCCTGCCTCGATCAGGCTTACCGCCCGTTGTAGCTTTTCTTCCTCGTCTGGGGCGGCTCGACCCATCGGCTGTTGGGAAGTCGGCTGGCCAAATCCGGTCGGGATCCGCTGGGGACGAACACCTGGAGATGCAGGAGATGAACTTGAGGGGACGAACGGGGCAGGAGGGGCAACCTTGTTTCCATAGACAGCCTGTAGCTGCTGGCCGAGCACTTCCATGTTGGCCGGGCGGAGGGCAGGGTCTTTCTCTAGGCACTGGAGGATGACCCTCTCCAGAGCAGCAGGGATGGGGTGGGCTAGCTTGTGGTCTTGGAAGGGGCGGGGCTTTTGAAAGTTGTGGACGTGGTACCAGCCTTGCAAGGTGTCGGTATCCGGCTCGAAGGGCAACGCACCAGTTAACAGCTCGTACAGCACCACCCCCAGGGAATAGATGTCGGAGCGGCCATCCAGCTTTTCTCCGCGCATTTGCTCGGGCGAGGCATAGACCATCGTGCCCAAAAAATAGCCCGTCTGCGTCAGGCCACGAGAGGTCTCCCCCATGAGCTTGGAAATGCCGAAGTCCAGGATCTTGACCCGCTCTTTCCCATCGGGCCCTTTCTGCACAAAGATGTTGCTGGGTTTAATGTCGCGGTGGATGACGCCGCGAATGGAGTGCTTGCCCAGATCCATCTGAAAGTTGTGGGCGTGGTGCAGGGCAGAGCAAATTTGCAGAGCCAAGTTCACCACTCGCTCTGGGTGCAAGGGGCCTTCCCGAGCCAGCACATAGTCCAACCCCTGGCCGCTGTAGGGTTTGGCATTCAGGTACTCCATCACCAGATAGGGCTGGTTTTGGTACAGGCCGTAAGAGCGCACCTGCACGATGTTGGGGTGCTCGCCCAACAGAGCGCTGACCCTGGCCTCATCCATGAAGCGTTGCTGCAGTTGCTGGTAGTACTCTGGGCCCATGTCCGGGGGCGGCGGGCGCAACAACTTGACGGCCACCAGCTCGTCATTGAGCTGGGTATCCACCGCCTCGAACACATTGCCGTAGCCACCCTCGCTGATGTGGCGGGTCAGCCGGTAGCGGTTGCCAATCAGTTGTCCAATCAGGCGCTGGTTCATGGAGGAGGGCGGCCAGCTGGGGAGTTTACCTATGATTTGATTCTATTCAGCTTATGGGCCTAGAACCTGCTTGTGAGGGATCCGCTGCCATTGCGACCCCTTTTCCACCCCAAAAGCCAGGGATCCCGCTAGGATTGGGGCATGAGTGCTCCTTCTGCAACTGCTGCTCTATCCCCTTTCTGGCTGGAGGTTACCGAGTTTGCCTTGCAGGCTACGGCCAGCGTGGGATCCCAGCTCTTGGCAGACTTTGGCCAGGCCCACCCTACGGTTCGCGCCAGCGGGACGGAGTCCTTAAAAGCCGACGGCAGCTTGGTAACCTCTTCCGACGAGTGGGCGGATCGCGCTTTTCAAGGGGCCATTGCCGCTGCCTACCCCGATCACGGTTATCTGAGCGAGGAATCCAACCACATTTTTCCCGAGAAGGAGTGGTGTTGGGTAGTGGATCCTTTGGATGGCACCACCAATTTTGCCCGTGGGATCCCCATTTGGGGCAGCTCCTTGGCTTTGCTGCATTGGGGCGTGCCGGTGTTTGGCTGTGTCCATCTGCCGCCCATCCGCCAGACTTTTTACGGTTATTGGCCTCGGTTTCCTGGGGATGCAGCAGCAGGAGCTTTTCTCACCCGCCACGACCGGGATCCCGCCTGTCCCCAGCCAATCCGTCCTAGCACCGCCTCACCCGGCCCCAACCAATTGTTCAATTTCTGTTCCCGCAGCAGCCATTGGATTAGCCCGCAATTCCCTTGCAAAGCGCGGATGTTGGGGGGCGCTGCCTACAACCTGCTGGCGGTGGCCGGTGGCAGCCTTTTGGGGGCGGTAGAACGCTCGCCCAAGATCTGGGATGTGGCGGCAGTGTGGGCCATTGTCAAGGGGGCCGGCGCCGTTTGGGAACCCCTGAGCTGTGCCGATCCGGATCCCGGCCAGCCTCTCATTCCCGGCAAGGATTATGGCCGACTCACTTACCCCGCCCTGGTGGCAGCTCAAGCCGAGTGGATCCCCTTATTTCGCGCCTTCATCGCTCTGTAGCTTTCGTAAACGGCCTGCACGTTGTACCAGTTGAGGAAAAAAATCCGGCACAGCTCCAAGGCCAACTGCGAGCGGCCATGCCGGATCAACCAGCGCAGCAGCGGTTCCACCCGCTTCTCGTTCAGCCAGCCCCCCAGGGATAAAAGCCCCCACAGGAATTGGTGCAGGGGCGTCAGTTGGATCATCAGGCGCACGGCCCAGGTGGGGTGTTTTTGGTAAAAGAGAATGCCCATGCGGCCCCGCTGCCGTTCCCGCTCAATCAATCCTGGGATCTGCTGCAGCTCAAAGGGCGGATGCCAGTGGTAGCCGGTGGCCTGGGGGCACTTGACCAGGCGCAGGCCCAAACGTTTTAGCCGCACCCCCAGCTCCAGGTCTTCCCAGCCGTAGAGGTGAAACCGCTCGTCAAAGGGGCCGGCGGGGGTTTCGCAGGCCAGCTCCAACCAATGGCGGGCAATGGCCACGTTGCCGGTGGCGAAAAAGGCTGCCGAAAAATCGGTGGGCTTGAAGGGTTCGGAGCGGGGATCCTGAAAATTGCTGGTGTTGATCACCCGCCCGTAGGTGAAGACCTTGGCCTCGTGGGGGGAGCGGGGATCCCCTGTGACGCCGTGCCGCCGCAGCATCTGGGCGTGGCTGGCCAAGAAGTGATCCACCACCACCAGGTCGCTGTCGATAAAGACGATGAGGGATCCCTGGGCGTGGCGAAACCCCAAGTTGCGGGCAGCGGCGGGGCCACGGTGCTCCTGCTGCAACAGTTTCCACTGGGGCAAGCCGATGGGGTTGTTCTGCAGCCATTCCACTGTGCCATCGGTGGAGCCGTCGTCCACCACCACCACCTCGTAGCCCTCGTAGGGGCCGGGCTGCTGCTGCGCCAAGGCCCGCAGACACTGCTCCAAAATGGGACGGCGGTTGTAGGTGGGAATGATGACGCTGATGTACACCGGGGATCCCTGGAGATGGCCGTGCAACCTTAGAGCAAAAGTTGAGCAAAACGCTTCAGGGAGGAGGGGTTCGCGCTGCCTGTTAGGCTAGAGGGCTTTTAGGAGCATGACTCTAGTCAATAATAAGCTCAACTATACTGAAAATAATGTATAATATGTTCAGTACGGA
>NZ_JANSIK010000032.1:0-11534 GCF_047462035.1 Synechococcus sp. R5-15
CTTTCTAGTTCTTAAAATCCCTGCGCTGACATCCAAGTTGCTAAGTAGGGATCCACTGGGTTGGATCCCTATTCTCTTACATCAGCCCCTCTGGGGGGATGAAAGCCTGGGCTTGACGTCAAGCTTGGGACAAAGCTAGGGATTACAAAAGGCACACTGAGCGGGATCCGCCCAGGGCTCTGCCACAGGCTCGGTGTGGGTGTGGGAACAGCGAGCACAGCCATATACCCAAGCCTTGGCCACGGGGGTGGGGGCGCCACATTGGCCGCAGGGCAGTCCAGAGACCGAGCGGATCTGCCAGTAGCCAGGAGTGCCGCAGGCCGGGCACAGGCTTTGGGCTTTGGCGATTAGGTTTTGGGTGGCGGCTGCGATGACTTGGAGCCGGGTTGGGTTGCACATGGCCCGCATGTCGGTTTCCAGATGCAGGCCACCCTGCCGAGCCAGCAGCTCCCCCACCACCTGCTTCAGGGTTGCTTCGTCTTGGATTCCTTTGTGGATAACCTGGGGCTTTTCTGGCTGGTCGAGGGCGATCAGAGCGTGCTGGGGAAAACCCGCCCTTTGGGCAAAGTCCAGCGCTTCTGCCCAGCTCTGCACCCAGCGATGGCCGAAATTGGTTTGGGTGCTCTCTGCATAGCCGACCAGCTCCAAGGGCTCCGCGCCGGGTTCAAAAACCCTGAGCATGACCCATTCTTGGTTCCAAGGGATCCAGGGAATCTGAGGGTGGGGGCCAAAGGACCCCTCGCTGGCCAAGCCCAGAGCTTCAGGATGATCCTGCAAAGCCCTTGCAATCTTCAGGCGCAGAGTGTGGATGGGATCCCCCGGTCGGGGCCGCTCCCGCGAGAAGGTGCCCAGTTGGTCGGTGTCGAAAGCTACTACTTGAACTTGGATCCCCAAATGTTCAGCCAAGAGAGGGCCGATGACCTGCTCTTTGCGATGCATGGTTGCCAAGTAGGCGACCCGACCCTTCCATTGCATAGACTCAGACTTAACCTAGATCTGGCAAACGGATCCCGCAGCTTTGTGGCTCAGGCCAATTGGGGTTACTCAAACCAGGGGACTGGCCTCGAGCGGCAAGCCCAACTGGGCAACAGCCTCGGCCAAAGCCACCTCACGGCTGTCCACAAACCGCTCTGGGGGCAGCGGCAAATGTAGGTTTTCCAGGCGCTGCCGGATCCGGCCCTTGGCCCCAACAATCCACACCTGTTTGCCCCGATCCAGGGCCTCGCGGATGGCATTTTCCAAGGATAGCGTCGCCGAAACTCCCAGCATCGGCACATCTGATAGATCCACCACCAGCGCTTGGCAGGAGGCCACCGCCTGATGTTGGCGGGAAATGGCTTGGGAAACCCCGAAGATCATCGGCCCGCTCAGGTAAAACAGCAACACCTGCCCGCATCCCTGGCGCAGCAATTCCCTCTCACGGGGAGTGAGATCCACCGCATCATCGGCATCGGTAATGGCTTTCACCTCTTCGGAGTGGATCTCGCTGAGGCGTTGAATGGTGAGCAAGTTGGCCACAAACACTCCCACTCCCACTGCAGCGATGAGATCCACAAACACCGTCATGAACATCACTCCGTACATGATGGCTGCCCCTTTGAGGGAAAGGCGGTGGGCCCGTTTCAGGAAGCTCCAGTCGAGGATATCCACCCCCACCTTAAAGGCGATCCCTGCCAGCACCGCCATTGGGATCCCTTGCGTGAGGGGAGCGGCAAACAGCACCACCATCAACAGAATGAGGGCGCGGGTGACGCCCGCCAGAGGGGTACGTCCCCCCGACTGGATATTCACCACCGTGCCCATGGTTGCCCCTGCTCCCGGCAGCCCTCCCATGAAGCCGGACACCAAGTTAGCGATCCCCTGCCCGATCAGCTCTTGGTCGGAGTCGTGGCGGGTGCGGGTGAGGTTATCAGCAATGACTGCCGTTAAGAGGGTGTCGATGCAGCCCAGCATCCCCAGCACCACCCCATCCAGCACCAAGTTGGCCAGGGAAGCAAAGGGCAACTGCGGCCACTGCAACTGCGGCAAACCGGTGGGGATAGGGCCAATGCGCCGCAAATCCCAATCGGCCATGAACAAGCTGGCCACCAGCGTTCCCAACACCAAAGCCACCAACTGCGGCGGCACCACCCGTCGCCAGGGCTTGGGATAGCCAAAAAGGATGGCAAGCGTCAGCAGCCCCAGCCCCAGCTCTGGCATCTTGAGGTTGAGCAGGTAGGTCGGCAGGTTCTGCACCGCCCCAATCACTCCCCCCTGGCTGGCGTGGCCCAAAAGCGGCGGGATCTGCAGCAAAATCATGATCCAGCCGATCCCGGACATAAAGCCGGAAATAACGCTGTAGGGCATAAGGGTGATGTATTTACCCAGTTTCAGGGATCCAAACAGGACCTGAAATAAGCCCCCCAGCATCACCACGGTGAAGGCCGGCCCCAGCCCCTGCTCCGGGTAACGAGCTGTAACATTAGCAACCACCGCCGTCATCATCACAGTCATCGGCCCGGTGGGTTCGGAGATGAGCGTGGGCGTACCCCCAAACAGAGCCGCAAAAAAGCCCACGCATACTGCTCCGTACAAGCCCGCCACCGGCCCTGCCCCCGAAGCCACCCCAAAGGCCAAGGCCATCGGCAAGGAAACAATCGCTGTCGTCAGCCCACCGAAGAGATCCCCGCGCCAGTTGTCTAGGCTCAGACGTCGGTGCCAATCCAGAAATCTCTTGCCGCCGGACTGTTGTTCTTTCGCTTGGCTCAGCATGCCCCAAAGCCCTCGACGCTATGGGCAGCCTATCATTGAACGTTACTATAGAGATCACGCTAGATGATAGGTTTTCTTCTATGATTTCCCTCAGGGATCCCTATCTGGATCCCACTCAGAGTGAGGCATGGGGCTCAAGCTGGCAGAGTGGTGTGAAAGTGGGAGTAATCCACATAGCGATGCCCATTGCTGTCCAGGTGGAGAATATCGGCAAATCGGTGGTTCCAGAGAATCTCATCGGCCAAGTAGGAGTGGCGAGCATGGATGGTTTGGGAAAAGGTGTCGTCGATGCCGGTCAGGGTAATGATCAGCTCCGCTTGGCCCATCTGTAAATCTCGATCCATGAGGCTGTAGAGAGGGCCGCCGATGAACCACCGAGCCTCTCCTACTGGAAGTCAGCCAGCCTTCACAAAGGGCGAATGGTAGACTGGGAATACAAAAGCTTTCTGCTCAATTCAATCACCTTCAGTCTGCCACGGCCAAGGTTGGCTTCTCGATAAACTTCCATGAACCCACTGCGCCAAGGCCGACTGGGATCCCTCAACGATAACCCAACCCCATGAGCGACAACGAATCGACGGCGCGCATCATCTCCACCGACCTGCAGCGGGAGATGTCGCAGTCCTACCTGGAATACGCCATGAGCGTGATCGTCGGGAGGGCTTTGCCAGATGCGCGGGATGGCCTGAAGCCGGTGCACCGCCGCATTCTCTACGCCATGCACGAGTTGGGCCTGACGGCGGATCGCCCCTTTCGCAAGTGTGCCCGCGTCGTGGGGGATGTAATTGGGAAATACCATCCCCACGGGGATCAGGCGGTTTACGATGCGCTGGTGCGCATGGCTCAAGATTTCTCCATGCGGGAGCGGCTGGTGGATGGGCACGGCAACTTCGGCTCTGTAGACAACGACCCGCCGGCGGCCATGCGCTACACCGAGTGTCGGCTGACTGCCTTTGCCCAAGAAGCCCTGCTCCAAGATATTGACGCCAACACTGTCGATTTTGTCGGCAACTACGACGGATCCCAGCAAGAACCCCTGGTGCTGCCGGCGCGGATCCCGCAACTGCTCTTAAACGGCTCTTCCGGCATTGCCGTGGGCATGGCCACCAACATCCCGCCCCACAACTTGGGCGAATTGGTGGACGGCCTGATCGCCCTCATCCACAACCCCAACCTGACCAGCCTGGAGTTGATGCAGTGGATCCCGGCCCCCGACTTCCCCACCGGGGCGCTGATCATGGGCCAGGAGGGCATCCGCGAAGCCTACACCACCGGGCGCGGCTCCATCACCCTGAGGGGGGTGGCCACCGTCGAAACCATAGAGCAGCGGGGCCGACCGGTTCGGGATGCCATCATCATCACCGAGCTGCCCTACCAAACCAACAAGGCAGCCATGATTGAGAAGATCGCCGAGCTGGTCAACGAGAAAAAGCTGGAAGGCATTGCCGACATCCGTGACGAGAGCGACCGCAGCGGCATGCGGGTGGTGATCGAGCTAAAGCGGGATGCCCAGCCGCAGGTGGTGCTCAACAACCTCTACAAGCAAACCCCCCTGCAGGCCAACTTCGGGGTCAACATGCTGGCCATCCTCAACGGCGAGCCGCGCACCCTGACCCTGCGGGACGCGCTGCAGGCTTTTCTGGATTTTCGGGAAGAGGTGATCGAGCGGCGCACCCGCTACGAGCTGCAAAAAGCCGAAGAGCGGGATCACCTGCTGCAGGGCTATCTCTTGGCTTTGGGGCAGTTGGATCGGGTGATTGCCCTCATTCGGGGAGCCGCCGATACCGCCACAGCCCGAGAGGAATTGCAGGCGGTGTTGGGCCTGAGTGAAGCCCAAGCCGACGGGATCCTGCAGATGCAGCTGCGCCGCCTCACCGCCCTGGAAGCGGAAAAAATCCAGGCCGAGCACGAAGACTTGGTGAGGCAAATTGCCGACCTGCGGGATATTCTGGCCCGCCGAGAACGGGTGATGCAGATCATCAGCGAAGAGCTGCAGCAGCTCAAAGCCCGCTTTGCCAGCCCGCGCCGTTCCCGCCTCTGTTTGGAGGATGGGGAGCTGGGAACGGATGATCTGATCGAAAATCGGGAGACGGTTATCTTTCTAACCGAGCAGGGCTATATCAAGCGCATGGGCCTTGAGGAGTTCCAGGTGCAGGGGCGAGCCACCCGCGGCAAAGCCGGCGCCCGCATCAAAGAAGACGATGCCATCGAACAGTTTTTTGCCTGTCGCAGCCACGACACCATCCTCTTTTTCACCAATCGGGGCGTAGTCTATACCCTGCCCGCCCACCAGATCCCCCAGGGGAGCCGCGCCGCCCGCGGCAGCGCCATCGTTCAGTTGCTGCCGATCACCCGGGAAGAGCGGGTTACGTCCATGGTGCCGGTGAGCCAGTTCAGCGACGACGAATATCTGGTGATGCTCACCCGCGGCGGCTACATCAAAAAAACGGCCCTCAGCGCCTTTGCCAATGTACGCTCCAACGGCCTGATTGCCATCTCTCTGGAAGAAAACGACGAACTGCGCTGGGTGCGCCGCGCCCGCTCCAGCGATGATGTGGTCATGGCGACCCGCCAAGGCATGTCCATTCGCTTCCCGGCGGATGACGAGCAACTGCGCCCTCTGGGACGGGCCACCCGGGGCGTGCGGGCCATTACCCTCAACGCCGGCGATGACATCGTCAGCATGGATATTATCTCTGCCGAATCGGTGATGGCTGCCGAGCGAGAGGGGGAGAAGCTGGCTAACCCTTGGGTGCTGGTGATCACCAAAGAAGGGCGGGGCAAGCGCTCGGCCATCGACAATTTCCGCCAGCAAAACCGCGGCGGCAAGGGGGTGATCGCCACCAAGTTCCGCCAGGCGTCGGACGAGCTGGCGGCCCTGCGCATCGTCAATGCCGAAGACGAGATCCTGTTGGTAACCGCCAGGGGCATTGTCATGCGCCAGTTGGCCAAGGCCATTCCCACCCAGTCCCGCGAGGCGACCGGGGTGCTGGTGCAGCGCCTGGATCCGGAAGACAGCATTGTGGGAGTTACAGTGGTACCCGCTGCCTTGGTTGCCGAGGAGGAGACCTCAGAAGCCAGCGCTTGATCCCCGGCCGTTACTTAGGTACGGCATTTGCCGCCGCAGAAGGGTGGGATCCCGTACCGGAGAGGGTGAGGATGGGGTGTTACCTTTGGGATAGCCCAAATTGCGGGAACGGCAAAGGCCTGTGGGATCAGGCCGAGCAGCCCAGTTGGGATGGCATCTGCTGTGTTTGTGGAGCTTGGTTACTCCATGGCGAGCCCGTTGAACTTCATCCCTGGTTTTGAGGCATTGCAAACTCCGAGCCCCGACAACCGGCTCTGGCAATACTTGCAATCTCAGGATCCCAGCGTCTTTCAGGATATTGCCCGCAATTCTTCCCCAGAAGTGCTGGAGATCTTGGGCCACAACATCCGCAGCTTGGTGGGGAGCTTGCCCTCCGATCAATTCGGGGTTCAGATCATCACCAACCGCGAGAGCTTGGCCAAAATGCTCTCCGGCGCGATGATGGGCGGCTATTTCCTGCGGGTCATGGAGCAGCGCCTAGCCCTGGAGCAATCTTTGGGCAGTGCCTCCCAGCCTGCCAGCGCGGATCAGCCTTCGCCAGCAGAGGAGGAGGGCTAGGCTTGCAATCCACCTTTTAGCGCCGCCGAGGAGGTTCCATGCTGGATGCGGGTTTCCAGGCAAAGGGATCCCAGTTCAGCAGCCCACCGCGGCGGATTTTGGTTTGCCCGGATAGTTTTAAGGGATCCCTAACAGCCACGGCGGCGGCAGAGAGCATGGCCCGCGGGATCCAACAGGTGCTGCCGGAGGCCGAGGTGGAGCGGCTCCCCTTGGCCGATGGGGGAGAGGGCACCCTAGAGGTATTGCTGCCGACGCTGGGGGGAGAGAAAAAGGGTCTGTGGGTCACCGGCCCCCTGGGGGATCCCGTCTGGGCGGAGTACGGGGTGGCAGGAGAGCTGGCCCTGTTGGAGCTGGCCCAGGTGGCTGGCCTGACCTTGGTGCCACCGGAGCGGCGGGATCCCACCCGCACCACCACCTACGGCCTGGGGGAGCTGCTGCGGGCTGTTTGCCGCGATCCCATCGCTGAGATCTGGATAGGACTGGGGGGATCCGCCACTGTGGATGGGGGAGCCGGCATGGCGCAGGCATTAGGCTATCGCCTGTTGAACGAGGCCGGGGATCCCATCGGCTGGGGTGGGGCGGAGCTGGCCCGGCTGGCGCGCATCGAGCCCCCCGAACAGCCTGTTTGGCAGGGGAAACGGGTCCGCGGCCTGTGCGATGTGCAGAATCCCCTCACTGGCCCGTTGGGAGCCGCCGCCGTCTTTGCCCCCCAGAAGGGCGCCACCCCTTCCCAGGCGCAGCAGTTGGAGCAGGCGCTGCAGCAGTGGGCTCAAGTGGTGGAGCGAGATTTGGGCCAGGCCGTGGCCGGGATCCCGGGGGCCGGAGCCGCAGGCGGCTTAGGAGCAGGTCTGGTGGCTTTTTTGGAGGCCACTCTGGAGTCCGGGATCCAGCTCTTGGCGCGGCAATTGGCCCTGCCGGAGCGCATCCGCCGCTGCCATCTGGTCGTCACCGGAGAGGGCTGCCTCGACGAACAAAGCACGATGGGAAAGGTGGTGGGGGCCGTGCTGGAGCAGGCTATCCAAGCCCAAAAACCCCTGCTCATCCTCTGTGGCCAGGTGACTCCGGCAGCGCGCGCTGGGTTGGCAGCCCAGCCTCTTCCCCTTCGGGTTGGCGCCCTGTGCGACCGGATCCCCGATGTGGCAGAAGCCCAACGGCAGGCCGGCCATCACCTGGAGCAGATGACGGCCCAGGAGCTGAGAGATTTTCTGGAGCAGGATGCGGGGATTGGCCGGTTATAATGGCTTAAATCATCGTGTTTCGTAGGACATCATGGCCAGTATCGAGTTCTCCCCCGGCATCCAAGAGGTGCCCACCCAGGTGCGAGTGCTGAAATCCAAGACCGGCAACCGGGGATCCGCGATTTTCCGCTTCGAGGATCTAAAATCCGATACGCAAAACATCCTCGGCATGCGGATGATCGATGAGGAAGGGGAGCTGACCACCCGCAACATCAGGGCCAAGTTCCTGAACGGGGAATTCAAAGCCCTGGAAGTGACCTACGACATGGAAACCGAGGCAGAGTGGGATCGCTTCCTGCGCTTTATGGAACGCTTTTCAGCGGCCAACCAGATGGGCATGGCCTAGTTGCCGCCCTTCCCGCCTCAGCTTTTGGATTTTTTGCTCCTTTTGCCGGATCTGCGCTTGGCTTGAGCTTGGCCGGGATCGGATCCCTCGCCCTCTTCAACTGAGGGCTGCCCCAGCGGCGGCCGTCGCTTGTGCCAGTCGGTGCTTTGCTCATAGGCATAGGCCACCCGCAGCACCTTGCTCTCCTGTAGGGCATTGCCCACAATTTGCAGGCCAATGGGCAGCCCATCGGCAAACCCGCAGGGCAGGCTCAGCCCCGGCAAGCCCGCCAGGTTCACCGGGATCGTCATCAGGTCGCAGAGGTACATGCTGAGGGGATCCTCCCGCTCGCCGAGCTTGAAGGCTGGGGTGGGGGTGGTGGGGCTGACCAGCACATCCACCTTCTCGAAAGCCTTGAGGAAGTCCTGCTTGATGAGGGTGCGCACCTTCTGAGCCTTGAGGTAGTAGGCGTCGTAGTACCCCGAGGAGAGGGCATAGGTGCCGATCATGATGCGCCGCTTGACTTCTGGCCCAAAGCCGTGGGCGCGGGTCTTGCCATACATGGCCAGCAGCGAGTCGGCAGGTTCCCGCAGGCCGTATTTCACCCCGTCGTAGCGGGCCAAATTGGCAGAGGCTTCCGAAGGGGCAATGATGTAATAGGTGGCAAGGCCGTAGCGAAAACTGGGGCAGTCGATCTCCAGGATCTCGGCCCCCAGTTCCTGCAGATGTTGAATGGCCGCTTGCACGGCAGCGCGGGTCTCCTCGCCGCATCCTTCCCCCAGCAAGTCGCGGATCACCCCGATTTTGAACCCCTTGATGTCCGGGATCAGAGCCTGGCTATAGTCCGGGATATCCACCTTCAGGCTGGTGGAGTCCATCGGGTCATGGCCGGCGATCCCCTGCAGCAGCAAGGCCACATCCTCCACCGTGCGCCCAAACGGCCCCACCTGATCCAAAGACGAAGCAAAGGCCACCAGCCCGTAGCGAGACACCAGCCCGTAGGTGGGCTTGAGGCCCACCACCCCACAAAAAGCTGCCGGTTGGCGGATGGATCCCCCCGTATCCGAGCCCAGAGCCACCACCGCCTGGTCGGCAGCCACCGCCGCCGCCGATCCCCCAGAGGATCCCCCTGGCACCCGCGTCAGATCCCAGGGATTGGCCGTGCGCTGAAAGGCCGAGTTTTCCGTGGAGCTGCCCATGGCAAACTCGTCTAGGTTGGTCTTGCCCACCGTCACCATGCCCGCAGCCGCCAGCCGCGCCGTCACTGTTGACTCGTAGGGGGGAATGAACCCCTCCAGCATCCGGGAAGCGCAGGTGGTGCGGATCCCTTGGGTACAGAGGTTGTCTTTGACAGCTAACGGGATCCCGGCCAAAGGGCCAATCTCTTCCCCGGCCCGAATGCGGGCGTCCACCGCCCTGGCCTGTTGCAGAGCCAGTTCCTCGGTCACAGTAATAAAGCTCTTGAGCTGCGGCTCCAGTTGGGTGAGACGCTCCAGGTATTCGCGGGCGATCTCTTCGGCAGAGCGCTCTTTGGTTACCAACTGCCTGTGGAGGGCACGGATGACAGACATAGGCAAACTCGTGGGGAAGGGCAAATGCCAGTGAGGCCAGACAAAGTTCCTCTAGATTAATCTAGGTGGGATCCCTTCCTACCCAAAATCCCGCCAATTTCCCCTCTCCCTGAGAGAGAGGGGCTGGGGGTGAGGGCGTCGGCAATGCAGAGCGCTTGGGCCCAAGTTACCGCCGTTCCAAAAAGTCGCGGCGCAGATCCCGAATCTCTTGCCGCATCTCCCGCATCTCTTGGGCCATCTCGTCAGTGCGCCGTTCCAAAGCTTCGGTGCGGCGCTCCACAGCTTCCGTGCGCCGTTCAATGGCTCGGGTGCGCTCGTCAAAGCGATCCAGCGCCTCCCGGAAAAACTGTGCCAGCATCGCCTGCCCTTCCCGCAGCTCTTGGATCAAAACCTGCTGGTTTTGCTGGGCAGCTTGCAACTCCTGGACGGCCCGAATCAGCCACTGCTCTTGCTCAGGTGTCATGCTTACTGAAGCACTACGGAATAAGGAAATCCTACCACCCTAAATCTCCTCCTGGGAGAAGGATCCGGGGATGGTTACATTAGCAACGCAGAGCGCTCGGTCTGTTGGCAGTCAACGCCGTTCCAAAAAATCGCGGCGCAGATCCCGAATCTCTTGCCGCATCTCCCGCATCTCTCGGGCCATCTCGTCAGTGCGCCGTTCCAGTGCTTCTGTGCGGCGTTCGATGGCCCGAGTACGCTCGTCAAACCGATCCATTGACTCGCGAAAGAACTGCGCCAGTATCGCCTGTCCCTCCCGCAGCTCTTGAATCAAAACCTGCTGGTTTTGCTGGACAAGACGCAGCTCCTGCTGGGCAGCTTGCAATTCTTTTTGGGAGGCTTGCAGCTCTCTTTGGGAGGCTTGCAACTCTCTTTGGGAGGCTTGCAACTCTTGGATGGCTTGAATCAGCCACTGTTCTTGCTCGGGCGTCATGGTTACTGAAACACTACAGAATAAGGAAATCCTACCACCACTAACTCTTCTCTCCTCCTGGGAGAGGGATCGGGGGCAAGGGATCCAAATCCAAAACCTCAATGGAGAGTAGGGAACTCGAATCCCTGACCTCTGCGGTGCGATCGCAGCGCTCTACCAACTGAGCTAACTCCCCGTAGCTTTACCAGAATAACCCGAATCCGCAGCCAAGATCTCCCCCGCCTGCAACTCCAGCTTGGGAAAGACCTTTGAGGATACCGGATCGGATCCCTTCAGCTCCAGCACATCGTACCAGCCTTCATGAAGCAGCAGCAGGCTCACCTTCTCCTCCAAGGGATCCACAACCCAATACTCGCCGATCCCCAAAACGCAGTATTCCGCCCGCTTGGCCCGATAGTCTGCTGCCCGGCTCGACTCACTCACCACCTCCACCACCAGCAGCAGCGGCGGCTCCTCTAGGCGGATCAACGCCTCTCTGGATCCCATCTCCTGCCACTGTTCCAAAGGCAGCACCACCACATCCGGGATCCGCACCGTATCCCACCGGTGGCTGCCCCGTGGCGACTGGATCCCCAAGCCTCCCTGTATCGTTGTCCAGGGCAACTGCTGCCGTGCAATCTCTGCCTCGAAAACTTGGCTGAGAAACTTTTGAATTTGCACATGCCGTCCGGTTGGAAGGGCCATGGGAACCAACTCTCCCGCCACCAGCTCATAGCGGGTATCCCCGCCATCCGAATAAACAAGGTATTCGGCCAACCTCAGGCGAGCTGTTGAGGGTGCAGAAACGGATCCCCTTGCCCAAGCCATACACCGTCTCGGCCAAAAGTTTCTCTGTTGCCATGCTAGCCCTGTATCTCACACAACCCCTCTCTTCCCCTGGGAGCGGGGCTGTGAGCGCTTGGGCCACGGTTGGATGGAAGCTAACGCCGTTCCAGAAAATCGCGGCGCAGATCCCGAATCTCTTGCCGGATCTCCCTCATCTCTTCCGCCATCTGGTCGGTGCGCCGTTCCAGTGCTTCTGTGCGCCGTTCCACAGCTTCCGTGCGCCGTTCAATAGCCCGGGTGCGCT
>NZ_JANSIK010000033.1:0-60255 GCF_047462035.1 Synechococcus sp. R5-15
GAGATAGGCAGGATGCGATCGCTTCTTTCCTGAACCATGTTCAGGAGAGTTCAGCGTGAATGTATCAGCTCCATCAAGACAATCCAGACGAGCAAGACGGGCCTGCACAGAGTACCCTCTGCAGGCTTTTTTGTGGGCCTGGGCCGCGCGGCTGTACGTCCCCAGCAGGGATCCCTCCCCATCACGTAGCTTTTTTTGCTTTTTTGCGGCAACTCAGCGGAGGGCAAAGCAGGCTAAAGTGTCGGCATCCTGGCGTCTTGTGGAGAATCCTCGATGTTGTCCACCCAACTCCTCCTCCCCGGAGTGGCAGCTCTGCTCGGCTTCGGGTTTGCTCCAGCCGTCCTGGCTCAGACTTCCCACACCCAGCAGATGGCGATCCTGAACGGCAACGCCACCACCCTGCAAAGCAACGTCCTGCAAAACACCGTCCTGATCCTGCCCAACGTTCCCCCACAACAGTACGCCGACAGTTGGGGCTGGAGGAGCAGCCGCTCTTTGCCTCCCACTCCTGCTCCCATCACCGTCGTCATCCTCAACTCCCAAGTCAACCTAGCTGCCGAGGAAGTCGAGCCGAGGTCTTGCGGCCAGCGCTGTAGGGGATCCCTGCGCCTGCCTTGAGCGGGGGAGGCTGCTTTTTGCACTCCAGACTGCCCAAGTCCGCAATCCGGTTCGCGGCCACGCTCGGATCTGGGTGGATGGGGATTGATATAATCCAGGGCAATTGTCCGCTGCTGGGCGGCAGAGGGTTTTAACGCAAGCTTGGCCCGGCTTTGCAATCTTGCTTTTTGGTGTGCGAGGGATCCCCATGAATCGTTCCAAGCAACTTCGCCCTTGGCTGGCTTCAGCTCTCACCTGCCGGATGGTGCTCAGCACCGCTTTTGCCCTCGCTGGAGCGTTGCGTAGCGATCTGCTGATGGGATCCCCGGCTTGGGCGCAATCGGTTCCTCAGCCCGGCACCCTCGACCTGCGCACCGGTGGCGACACCCCCGCCCAGCCCTCCCCCACCCCACCCCCCACTGCCGGCGAGCCAGAAGTGTTGGTAGCGGAGGTAGTGGTTGAGGGCACTGAAGATCCGGAGCTGATCAACCGGGTTTACAGCGTCATCCGCACCCGCGCCGGCGAGGTTTCCACCCGATCCCAGTTGCGGGAAGACATCAATGCCGTGTTTGCCACCGGATTGTTTGCCGATGTGCGGGCAGTGCCTTCCGATACGCCTTTGGGGGTGCGGGTCACCTTTGAGGTCAAGCCCAACCCAATCCTGAAAGCCGTGCGCACGGAAGGGGCGAAAGTTCTGGATTCGGAAGTGCTGCGGGCCGCCTTTGCCGACCAGGAAGGGCGGGTGCTCAACTTCGGCGAGCTGCAATCGGCGGTGGCCGAGATTGAACAGTGGTACGCCGATAAGGGTTACGTGCTGGCCAAAGTGACGGATGTGCGCTCCTCTGAAGACGGCACCATCACCCTGGAAATCGCCGAAGGGGTGATCGAGGATATTCGCGTTCAGGGCAACACCAAAACCCGTGACTTCATCATCACCCGCGAGTTGAAGTCCAAGCCGGGGGATGTGTTTAACCGCAACCAAATCCAGGAAGACCTGCAGGCGGTTTTTAATCTCAACCTGTTTCAAGATGTGAATGTGGGGCTCAACCCCGGCCAGGATCCCGACAAGGTGGTGGTGGTGGTGAACGTGGAAGAACGTCGCACCGGTACCTTGGGCGGCACCATCGGCGTTAGCTCCGCCACAGGGGTCTTCGCCGGCCTCAACGTCTCCGAACAAAACTTGGGCGGCAACAACCAAAGTGCCAGCTTCAACGTGCAGGTGGGCACCAACGAAACCCTCTTCGACTTAAACTTCACCGACCCGCGGATTGCCACGCTGGAGATCCCCACCTCCTACAACGTCAACATCTCCAACCAGCAAAGTTCTAGCTTTGTCTTCAATGAGGGATTCACCCTGCCCAATGGGGATCCCGTGCGCATCAACCGTCTTGGTGGCGGGGTGACTTTCTCTCGCCCGATTGGGGGCAATTGGCGGGCCAGCTTGGGCACCCGCATCCAATTTGTAGAAGCTCGCAACAGCAACGGGGAGCAGCAGCGCTTCGATGTGCTGGGCAACCCGATTACCTTCAGCGAGAGCGGCCAAGACAGCTACACCACCCTGCGCCTCGGCCTCATCAACGACGCCCGCGACAACCCCAACAGCCCCAGCCAGGGCTCGGTCTTTCGCATCTCCACAGAACAGTCGGTACGTCTGTTTCAAAATGGCTTGAATGCCAACCGCCTCGAGGCCGGCTACAGCCAGTTCATTCCCGTCAACCTGTTTGAAACCC
Organism: Synechococcus sp. R5-15; assembly: GCF_047462035.1. NCBI lineage: Bacteria > Bacillati > Cyanobacteriota > Cyanophyceae > Synechococcales > Synechococcaceae > Synechococcus > Synechococcus sp. R5-15. The sequence goes on from NZ_JANSIK010000033.1 coordinate 2,328, forward strand.
GCAGCGAGCGACCGCAGGTATTGGCCTTTGATGTGCGAGCGGGCACGACCATCGGCGACTTGGCTCCCTACGATGCTTTTGCCATTGGTGGCGGCAACTCGGTGCGGGGCTTTTTTGAGGGGGGTATCGGTTCCGGTCGCAGCTTTGCCACCGCAACCGCCGAATTGCGTTTCCCCCTTTTTGACCCGGTGGGAGCCGTGGTTTTCGCCGACTACGGCACTGATCTGGGCAGTGGAGCTGCCGTGGCCGGCAATCCCGCAGCGGTGCGCAACAAGCCGGGCAGTGGTTTGGGGCTGGGGGTCGGCATTCGCATCCAATCTCCCTTGGGGCCGTTGCGCATCGACTACGCCATCGGGCAAGGTGGAGCCGGCCAAGGTCAACTGCACTTCGGCATTGGCGAGAAGTTCTGACTTGGCCGTGGATCGGCTGCCGGCTTGCTATGGTGGGAGCAGGTGCTCGTAATGGAAGCAACCCATGAAACAGCAACTTGGCCAATCGTTCCGCGGCGGATCCCTGGCGCTCCTGCTGGGCCTCAGCTTAGCCCTGGCAGGGTGTGGGCAACTGGCGCGGCTGGGCATCGGCACAACCCCCATCGCCACCGTAGAGCAAAATCCCTCCCGCTACACCGATGTGTATGTCCGCGGTCGCGTGGTAAACCAGATAGGGGTGTTCGGCCAGGGTGTGTATGAGCTCCAAGACAACAGCGGCTCCCTCTGGGTCATCACCGACAAGGGCCTACCGGCCATGAACAGCACTGTAACCGTGCGCGGCAAGGCCCAAGAGGGGATTGTGGTGGGGGGACGCAGCTTCGGGGTCTCGTTGGTGGAAGCCGAGCGCTTCTAGCCTGCCCCCAAAGCCAGCATCGAAACACGGCCTGCCAAGGTTTTGGCAATTTGCCGCAGCGCCTGGGCCGAGGCTGACTCAGGCTGGCTGATGACGATGGGCTGGCCCGCATCCCCCCCTTGGCGCAGGGCAATCTCCAACGGGATCCGCCCCAGCAGCGGGACACCAAGCTCGCGGGCCGTGGTCTCTCCCCCTTCCGAGCCGAAAATATCGTACTGGCGATCCGGCAGGTCGGGCGGGATGAAGTAGCTCATGTTTTCCACAATACCCAGGATGGGCACCCCCAACTGCCGAAACATGTTCAAGCCCTTGCGACTGTCCAGCAGGGCCACCGATTGTGGCGTGGTGACGATCACAGCTCCTGCCAGCGGCACTGCCTGCACTAGGGTCAATTGGGCATCGCCGGTGCCGGGGGGCATATCTACAATCAAGTAGTCCAACTCTCCCCACTGCACCTGATAGAGAAATTGCCGGATCACCCCGTTTAACATTGGCCCCCGCCAGATCACCGGCTGATCCCGTCCCACCAAGAGGCCCATCGACACCATCTTGACGCCGTAATTTTCCAAGGGGAAGATGTCTTCGCCGCCATCTTCCCGTTTTTGCACAACCAGAGACCGATCCTGCAGGCCCAGCATCAGCGGCACATTGGGACCGTAAATATCGGCATCCAGCAGCCCCACCCGCGCTCCACTTTGGGCCAGCGCCACGGCCACATTTACCGACACCGAAGTTTTGCCCACTCCCCCCTTGCCGCTGGAAATGGCGATGATGTTGCGCACACCGGGGATGGACTGGCGATTCGGCAGGGAAGGGGAACGGGGGGTTTCTGCCGTTACCGTAACATCAATGGCTTCGATGGGGGCCAGCTGGCGGATGGCAGCTTTGCACTCCTCGACAATGAATTCTCGCAAAGGGCAGGCCGGCGTGGTCAGCACCAGGGTAAAGGCCACTCGCCCAGGCTCGACGCGAATATCCCGGATCATGTTCAGTTCCACCAGGCTGCGGCGCAGCTCCGGATCTTGAACAGGGCGCAACGCTTCAAGGATGGCAGCAGCATCAAGGGTGGAGGTGGTCATGGAATCGGAAGGCTCAGCGGGTCAGTCCATATTTCACTCTAATCGGTTTTTCTCGGGTTCTTGCCGGCAGGGAAGGACAGCTCCAAAACGGGCTGCCACGCTAGTCCTGGGCAAGCAGGCTGGCCGAGGCTGATTCTGGTTGGAAGACAACGCTGTTGGCCGACGGGGGAGGGCAATTGTGCAAGCGCTGAGTGGGAGTTGGCTTGTGGTTGGGGCTAACGTTCTGGGCTCAGTTGATCCCTCTGCTGGAAAAGAGGGGATCCCGCCGCCTCTCAATCGGGGACGAGCGCCGGGCCATGCCAACTCTCTTTTCTGACTCGGCCTGGGATCCCTTCTGCCGTTACTTTTCTCGGTCACCCTACCTGCCTTGTGCGGTGAGTCCTCTGGGCCCCTGCCGCTGCCCCCACCACGCTGCGCGTCCAAAAGATGCTGCCTGGGCGTTCTGTCCACAACAAGAATAAACTGTGGTCTGTTCTCGTGCCGGTATCTCAGGAAATTCAAGGAATTGGTTGTGAAGCCAGGCAAAAGTATGGAAATCCGTCCTGCCACCGCCTTAGATGTGCCCGTTTTGTTTGACCTCATCTGCGCCTTGGCCGAGTACGAGAAGCTGAGCCACCTGGTAACGGGATCCGCTGATCTGTTGCGCCACTATTTGTTTGGCCCAGAGGCTTTGGCCTCGGCGTTGTTGGCAGAAGTGGAGGGGCAAGCGGTGGGATTTGCCCTCTACTTCCGCAATTTTTCCACGTTCCTGACCCGACCGGGGATTTACCTTGAGGATCTGTTCGTGTTGCCGGAGTTTCGCGGCAGAGGCATTGGCAAAGCGCTCTTGGCGCGGGTGGCTCAGGAGGCGGTGGCCAAAGGATATGGGCGGCTGGAGTGGATGGTTTTGGATTGGAATCAGCCGGCGATAGAGTTCTATCGACGCATGGGTGCCCAGCAACATCCCGAATGGATTCTCAACCGCGTGGTGGGTGCTGATTTGGAGGCTCTGGCTCGGCTGGCCAAGGATCCCTGTCGATCTTGAGCAAGCTCCCCTCTGTTACAGACCCTAGCATTCGTGACATCCTCCCGGCGCTCGTCCTACGGACAGAGCGCGGGCTTCCCTTGGCGTCAGCGGGATGGAGTCTTTACCTCGCGGTTGGGTATTCCTACCCCACGCCACTTGTCTAGGTCTACGACCCCCGACAGAACAACTGGACAGGTGGTTTCCCTTCCCCAGCATTCCTGGGTACTAAAAAGATAATGGTATAGCATGCAGGGATCCATGTATCCCGACGCTAACCCTGCGGGTAGAGCGCGGGGCTTGTTGCCCCCGCACCCCCGTTGGTTAAACATTAGGTTGCCCAGGAAAGGGATCCCAGCGGCACTCACGTTGTATTATTGGCTACTTCAGCCGGCAGGTCGAGCCTCTTTTGGGGAATCGGGCTAGATTGGATCCCACTGTTGATTTCTGCTGTCCACTTCTAGGGTTCTGGCGGCATGAGTTCTCCGGCCATCCAGTGGTATCCCGGCCATATTGCCAAGGCAATTGGCCAGTTGCGGGAAGAGTTGCAGCGGGTGGATGCAGTCATCGAGGTGTTGGATGCGCGGATCCCGTTGGCCAGTCGTCATCCTGAGCTGGGCCGGTGGCTGGGGGAAAAACCTCGCCTCCTGGCTCTGAACAGGGCGGACTGCATTGAGGCTGGGGATCTGAAAGCTTGGCAGGAGTATTTTTTACGGCAAGGGATCCCTGTCTATCCCACCAATGGCCGCTCAGGAGAAGGGGTGAATCGCCTCAAGCAGGCGGTCTTGCAACTGGGGCAATCGGTCAATATGCGGCGTCAACAGCGGGGAATGCGACCGCGGGCCGTTCGGGCGGTGGTGGTGGGCTTTCCCAATGTGGGCAAATCTGCTTTGCTGAATCGACTGTTGGGGCGGCGGGCAGCTGAGAGCGCAGCACGTCCTGGGGTGACGCGGCAACTGCGGTGGGTGCGGCTGGGGGGAGAGTTGGATCTGTTGGACTCGCCGGGCATCCTACCGCCCTCTCTGCCGGATCAACAGGCGGCCTCTCTATTGGCCATCTGCGATGACATCGGCGAAGCGGCCTACGATCCCGAACGGGTGGCGGCCCACTTTTTGGATCAAGTGCTGAGGGTGCAGCCCCAAGCCGGATCTCTCTTGCAAAAGCGCTACGGTTGGCCGGATCCGATCCCTCCCGGTGGTGCCGCAGTGCAGGAGTTGGCCGAGCGGCGGTATCAAGGGGATCCCCAGCGGGCGGCACGGCAAGTTCTCAACGACTACCGCAAGGGCTTGCTGGGGCCGCTGGCCTTGGAACTCCCTCCCAAGGCTTGAGCCCCTTAGAAGAAATCACGAAAGAAAGTCACGTTGTTGCTATGCCCACGGCAGGGAAACCGCTGCTGTGGGGCGTTGACTTTTCCCGAAACTGTCTACACTTGTCCCCAACCGGGATCCAGCCTCTGTTTCCAAGGCCGATACACCTTGAAGTAGACAACGGAACCCACTTGTCTGGCCAAGGCTTTGATGCAAGTGTCTCCACCCATACAGCGCTGGCAAACGGGATGGTTCACCTGCAGACGATTGAACCCCCGCCGCAGCGCACAGGCCGGTTGGCCCCGCAAAATCTCGGCCAGGGATCCCCCCAGCGTCACTTGCCCCAGCGGGATTTGCCCTTCATAGTCCTTGCAACAGGGCACCACCGTGCCGTCGTAGAGGATCCCCGCCTGACCGGAAGCGCCATTGCAGTATCCCCAGCGAGCTGGGATTACCCGGTCTGTCTCCACGTTGCCCCAACTGTCCAAGGGAAACGTTTCCAAAACCAAGCGGGGATGGATGCGGATCTGCTGCCAGCGGCCCGGTCGGTAAGTAGCAATCTGGGCTTCTACCCAATCGAGAGCCGGTGCATCCGGGATCCCTTGCAAAGCTCGTCTGGCCCAAGCCGAGAGCTGAGCGCGCATCTGCTGTGCAGAATCGATCACCGAAAGAGCCTTATGCGGCACCAAAAACGGGTGGGGGCTAGTATCCAGGAATTTGAGATGCACCTGCGTAGGGCTGGAGGAGCGCAAGTGCACCTGCAGAAATTGGGTAATCCCAGCAAAGTAGCGCTCCGGCGTGAGGCGGGGAGGTGCTCCGCGAATGCTGAAGGTGACTGGATCGGGAGTTTGCAGGGAAATGGTTAGCTTAGCAAAGGGGCTGCGGTTCAGCTTTTCAATGTGCTCCGGCCAGAGGGCAAAGGTGCTGCCGTTGCTGGTCAGGTGCAGGCGAAGGCCAAGCTCAGCGGCCCTGCGAATACCCTCGAAAAGGTATGGGTAGAGCAGCGGCTCCCCCATCAGGTGAAAAGCCATCACGCGGGCCAGCCCTGTTGCCGCTACTTCCTCCAAAATCTGCTCCAGCAGAGCGGGCTCCATGTGCCCCCGCCGCCGTTGCATGATCCCATCTGGACAAAACTCGCACTTAAAGTTGCAAACGTTGGTCACCTCTATGTGCAGGCGTTCCAGTTGGGGAATAACAGCAGACATTAACAGCAGACATAGAGAGGGCCGGAACAAGTCGAGGGCAAATAGCGGATCCCCCACAAGCGCTAGGTAGTGATACGCTGTTTATCAGGTTAGATCCGGAGCGGAGCCATCGCAATGCTGAAATGCACCACTCGCCACGTCCACATTTTTGCCGGTGAAGTTACTGCAGACAACAACTTCGTGCCCCGCGACGACCTGTTTACCCTCGATGTGGATCCGGACAACGAGCTGGTCTGGACTGATGCTGCCCTGCAAAAGGTCTATGCCCGTTTCGAAGAGTTGGTGGAAGAATACCGGGGGCGAGACTTGACCGAGTACAATATCCGCCGCATTGGGTCTGACCTGGAACATTTCATCCGCTCCCTGCTCAAGCAAGGGGAGATCGCCTACAACCTGCAGGGGCGTGCCCCCAACTTCAGCATGGGCTTTCCCCAGATCCCTGCTGAAGAAATTGTCGGCCAATACATCCCCAAGGGCTAGCTCTTTGCCGGTTCTGGACAGAGTTTTTGATTGTTCTGCATCTAAGGCTTTTACCCATCTGATTGTCGGAGCGTTTCCCCATGTCTGGAGAACCCACCCCCGAGGCCGCTGCTGCCGAGAAACCCGCTGAAGCTGCCAAGCCTGCTGCTGAGGATTCCCCCAAAGCCGCTGCGAAAAAAGTTGCTAAGGAAGAAAAGCCCTTCGAGCAACAGATCACGGAAGAGGTGATCCCGGCAGCCATTGCGGCTTTTCAAAAGCGCGGAGTCAGCGATCTGGAGCTGCGCCTGGAAGGCAAGACGCTGGTCGGCGCGTTTGCAGGAGGCAAGAAGCAATTTAGCGTGCTGTTTGCTGAGGGATCCTTGAATGGCCGCAAGTTCTTCCGCTGTACCACCGAAGGATCCCCGGCCAGCACCATCGAGTCTTTTATGATCGACGAGCGGCGCGTGGATGTCAACCTATTCGTGTTTTATTTGGTGCAGCGCCTTTACGCTCAGCAGTGGTATTGAAGCTAGTGACCTTGAGGGATCCCTGCCTGAGGAACGGTGCTCATGGATCCCATGTGAAAAACGTTCTGGTTTGGCAAAGCCGGGATCCATCCGGCCCCGTTCTCTGGCATGCCTAGATCCTAAACAGGGTACTTCGGTTGCTGCTTTCTCGGAAGATGAGCTGCACACTCGGATCGAAGAACGGTGCCCATATGCCGGGGTCAACCGTTCATAGCCGTTTCAGGTTAGGGTAAGACGCCTGGGCTATTGAGAAAAGCCTTCTGGCCTTGTGCATTATCGCTCCGCAACGCTGACGCGACCAACGTTTTGAGTGGGGGTGCAGGGCCCTAGTTTGAATCAAATGACCCTAATTCCGTAGAGAGCTGCTCCCGTAGATCAGGTTCCTGAGCAAATGGCGCCGCTTGAGCCTGAACCCAGTCTGCCCAGAGGTTATCTAAAGTGAGGATCCCTAATTGTGGGGATCCCTTGCCATTGGGAGGGATGTTCTGTCGAGGCCAAAAAGATTATCGTTTGTAAAGAAAGCTAAGGCGGTGCTACGGGAGGTCTCGAAATGTACATCGTGCAGATTGCGTCTGAATGCGCCCCGGTTATCAAGGCGGGGGGACTGGGGGATGTGGTGTACGGCCTCAGCCGCGAGCTGGAGGTGCGGGGCCACTGTGTCGAGCTGGTTTTGCCCAAGTACGACACGATGCGCTACGACCAGATCTGGGGTTTGCACGACGCCTATCGCGATCTCTGGGTGCCCTGGTACGGGGGAGCCATTCACTGCTCGGTGTACTGCGGCTGGGTGCATGGCCGCCTTTGCTTTTTTATTGAGCCCCACTCGGGCGATAACTTCTTCAATCGCGGGTGTTATTACGGCTGCCCGGATGACAACATGCGTTTTGCTTTTTTCAGCAAGGCGGCTCTAGAGTTTCTCCTACAAAGCAACAAGCGCCCCGACATCATCCATTGCCACGACTGGCAGACAGGGTTGGTACCGGTGCTGCTGTTCGAGATTTACAAGTACCACGGCATGGGAAACCAGCGGGTGTGCTACACCATTCACAACTTCAAACACCAAGGCTTTGGCGGCCCAGAGATTCTTTGGGCTACCGGCCTCAACCGCGAACCCTACTACTTCCACTACGACCGTTTGCGCGATAACTTCAACCCCTTTTCTCTCAACTTTATGAAGGGGGGAATTGTTTTTTCCAACTTTGTCACTACGGTCTCTCCCAATCACGCGCTGGAGGTGCAATTTGGCGACTACGGCTATGGACTTGGCCATACCCTCTACTTGCACCGGCACAAGTTTCGCGGCGTTTTGAATGGCATCGATTACGACATTTGGAACCCGGAGATCGACCGCTTTATCCCCGTGCGCTACACTGCTCAAACGCTGGAAAATAAAGCTAAAAACAAAAAAGCTCTGCGGGATCGGCTGCTACTGCAGGATGTTGACAAGCCTATCGTGGCCTATATCGGGCGATTGGACGAGCAAAAGGGCGTGCATTTGGTGCATCATGCCATCTACCGCTCCCTGTTCAAAAATGCCCAATTTGTTCTGCTGGGATCCGCTACGGAGCGAGGGATCGGCGCTTGGTTTGCCCACGAGAAAAGCTACCTCAACAACAACCCCGATGTTCACATTGAGTTGGGCTTTAACGAAGAACTTTCCCACCTTATCTATGCGGGGGCAGACATCATCGTAGTGCCCAGCCACTACGAACCCTGTGGACTCACTCAGATGATTGGCTTGAAGTATGGCACGGTTCCGGTGGTGAGAGGAGTGGGTGGCCTGGTGGATACCGTCTTCGACCGCGACTACGATCCCCACAAATTGCCCGAGCAACGCAACGGCTACGTCTTTTATCACACAGATCCAGCTGCTTTGGAGTCGGCTCTGGATCGGGCCATCGACCTTTGGTACACCGCTCCTGACCAGTTCCGTCAACTGCAGATTCAAGGCATGAGCTACGACTACTCCTGGAACTATCCTGGCAAGGAGTATCTGGAGATCTACGACTTCATTCGTCACCGCTGAGCCCAACAGCGATCCCCAGCGATCCCAGCTCTTGACCCCAAGGACGAAATGCTGGACGATAGGTAGCAATCTTGGGCTTAACCTTCTCTACAGATTTGCTGCTGAGAAGGGTAAGTCTGCTCCGTTATCTTTCCCTGTCTGTAAGGATCCCCGGCTGCCATGGGTTATCTCGCCTTGGTACTCCACGCGCACCTGCCGTTTGTGCGCCACCCTGAGCAAGACTTTGTGCTGGAGGAAGAATGGCTCTACGAAGCCATCACGGAGACCTATGTGCCGCTGCTGCACATGTTCGAGGGGCTACAGCGAGATGGCATCGACTTTCGCTTCACCATGTCCCTGACGCCGCCCTTGGTGTCGATGCTGCGGGATCCCTTGCTGCAGGAGCGCTACGACCACTACCTAACCAAATTGGAAGAGCTGGCCCAGCTGGAGTACGACAAAAACGCCACCAACGGCCACATTCGCTACCTGGCGGAGCACTACATCAAGCAGTTTGCCATGGTGCGGGATCTCTGGGAGCGCTACGACCGGGATCTGGTGCGAGCTTTTAAGCAGTTTCAAGACAGCGGCAACCTGGAGATCATCACCTGTGGGGCTACCCACGGCTACCTGCCCTTGATGCAGATGTACCCGCAGGCAGTCTGGGCGCAGTTGATTGTAGCTTGTGAGCACTACAACGAGCACTTTGGCCAATGGCCGCGGGGGATCTGGCTGCCGGAATGCGCCTACTACCAAGGGCTGGAGCGGATGATCGCCGATGCCGGCCTGCGCTACATGATCACCGACGCCCATGGTCTTCTCTATGCCAAGCCACGGCCCCGCTACGGCATGTACGCCCCCATTTTTACCGAGACCGGCGTCGCCGTTTTCGGGCGGGATCACGAGTCTTCGCAGCAGGTGTGGTCGGCAGAGGTGGGCTATCCAGGGGATCCGGTTTACCGCGAGTTCTACAAAGACCTAGGGTATGAGGCCGACTACGAGTACATCAAGCCTTACATCATGCCCAACGGCCAGCGGAAAAACACCGGCATCAAGTACCACCGCATCACCGGGCGCAACCTGGACCTGGGGCAAAAGCAGCTTTACGACCCCTATTGGGCGCGGGAGAAAGCGGCAGAGCATGCGGGCAACTTTATGTTCAACCGCCAGCGGCAAATCGAATATTTGTACAGCGTCATGGGCCGCCCGCCGCTGGTGGTGGCCCCCTACGATGCGGAGTTGTTCGGCCACTGGTGGTACGAGGGCCCTTGGTTTTTGGATTTTCTCATCCGCAAGAGCTACTTCGACCAAAACACCTACCGCATGACTCACCTGGCGGAGTACCTGCGGGAGAACCCCACCCAGCAGGTGTGCAAACCTGCCCAGTCCAGTTGGGGGGCGCGCGGCTTCCACGAGTACTGGCTCAACCCCACCAACGCCTGGATCTACCCCCACCTGCACAAGGCCACCGAGCGGATGATCGAGCTGAGCCGTCGCGAGCCTGCCGATGACCTAGAATGGCGGGCCTTGAACCAGGCGGCGCGAGAATTGCTACTGGCTCAATCGTCTGACTGGGCTTTTATCATGCGCACAGGGACGATGGTTCCCTATGCAGTGCGCCGCACCAAGTCCCATCTGCTGCGCTTCAACCACCTCTACGAGAAGATCAAAGAGGGTCAGTTTCGGCGAGAAAAAGCCACCCCTGAAGAGGAGCAGTGGCTGGCCAAGGTGGAATACATGGACAACATCTTCCCCAATATCAACTACCGGGTTTACCGACCCCTCTAAGCCGGTTGGGCAGGTCTGGAGGGTGCCTGCTTCCGACCGCCAGAGACACCAGAGGCAGAAGTTTCCGGCTACCCTCCTTGAGGGGATCGAACTACCCCAGGGCAGGAGGGATCCTCCGTTCGTTGCGCTGATCCCAACCTTCCTCTCCTTTTGGGAAAGGGGCAGGAGTCGCTCGTGTTGGCCTCGCAGAGCGCTCAGGGAGCGTTTTAATCTGGCTTGTTCAGTAGCCCCGATATCCCCGAAGACTCCCTGCTGCTGGGGCCCGCCTTCCCTAGCCGGATGGCCAGGCCACCGATTCTAGAGCTTGGTGCCGCACTCGGCGCAAAACTTGTGCAGGGTGGGGTTTTTGGTGCCGCAATTGGGGCAGTAGATCAGCTCGGCGGCTTGTTCCAGTTGCCGCTTCTCCGGCAGCCCGATCATCTGATAGTTAGCTTTGCCGGCAGGCACCATCGGGTAGCAGTTTTCGTCCCGCTTGACCACAAAGTCGGCCACTACCGGCCCCTCGTGCTTGAGGATCTCCTGGATGGCATCTTCCAGTTGATCGGGGTGATCGACGCGGATCCCTTTTACCCCAAAAGCCTCGGCTAGCTTGACAAAATCCGGCATTCCGGGAGACATATCCGAGTGGGAGTAGCGCTCGCCGTGGAAGGCCTGCTGCCACTGCCGCACCATGCCCTGCCAGCCGTTGTTGATGATGGCCACTTTGGTGGCAATGCCGTACTGAGCCACTGTGCCCAGCTCTTGCATGTTCATCTGGAAGCTGGCATCGCCACTGATGCAGATGACTTCTTCGTGAGGCAGGGCTACCTTGACTCCCATCGCCGCGGGGAACCCGTAGCCCATGGTGCCCAGCCCAGAACTGGAGATCCATTGGCGCGGCCCGTTGCGCAGAAACTGCGCCGCCCACATCTGATGCTGGCCAACATCGGTGGTGTAGTAGGCGTGGGGAGCATGACGACGAAAGGCATCGATCACCTGTTGGGGGGCAATCACGCCTTCGTAGCTGGGCACCTGCAGGGGATAGTCCCGCTTCCAGCGCTCGATCCGATCCAGCCAGGCCTGAGTTAGGCCTGGAGTAGAAGGCATTTTGCTCAGTTGAGCCAGCATCTCCACCAGAACAGTGCGCACATCCCCTACAATCGGCACATCGGGCGCACGGTTTTTGCCCACCTCGGCTGGGTCGATGTCGATGTGAATGACTTTGGCGTGCTTGGCAAATTCGTCCAGCTTGCCGGTTACGCGGTCGTCAAAGCGGGCCCCCACCGCAATGAGCAGGTCGCACTCGGTGACGGCGAAGTTGGCATAGGCCGTGCCGTGCATGCCCAGCATCCCCACCGACAGGGGATCGTTCTCATCGAAAGCCCCTTTGCCCATGAGGGTGGTGGTTACCGGGATCCGATAGGTGTGGGCCAGCTCGGCAATTTCGGCGTGGGCACCGGAGATGATCGCCCCACCTCCCACATACAGCAAGGGCCGCTTGGCCTGCAGGATCAGCTTGGCCGCTGTGTGGATTTGCCGTGGGTTGCCACGCACGGTGGGCTTGTAGCCGGGGATGTTGATCTCGCTGACGGGTTGATAGTCAAACTCTTCCATGCCCACATCTTTGGGGATGTCGATCAGCACCGGCCCGGGCCGCCCTGTCCCGGCAATGTGAAAAGCCTCCGCCACGATCCGAGACATTTGGCGCGGATCCCGTACCACGTAGGAGTGCTTCACAATGGGCAGGGTGATGCCAAAGATGTCCGTCTCCTGGAAGCCGTCGGTGCCAATCAGATGGCGAGGTACCTGCCCAGTGATGACCACCATGGGTACAGAGTCCATCATGGCGTTGGCGATGCCCGTCACCAGGTTGGTCGCCCCTGGGCCAGAGGTAGCAAAACACACCCCCACCTTGCCAGTGGCGCGAGCATATCCGTCGGCGGCGTGGGCAGCCGCTTGTTCGTGGCGTACCAGGTAATGTTTGAGCAGCCCCTGAGACTCGGCTTTGTACAGCTCGTCGTAGATGGGGAGGATGGCTCCCCCCGGATAGCCAAAGATGTGTTGCACCCCATGCCGGTGCAGGCTGTCCACCAACGCATATCCACCAGTCGCCACGGTGTCTCCTCCCCACTGAGATGACCGAACGTCAAACGCCCGCTCTCAGGAGCGCCAGCGCAGACAGGGTACTGGCCAGAAGTTGGCCAACTTTGTATTCAATTCTACAGTCTAGCAGTGGTTTGCTTTGGAATCGCTTAGGCTTTCACGGTCGGCTAAAGTAACACTGGGGATCCCTGGGGATCCTCGCCGGAGTGTTGAGAGTGCCCTATCCATGACTGGAGAGCCAACCCCCATTGACCCCGGGCCGGAGCGGTCTCAGGGCAGCTTGCTGCTAGCTGTGCCCATCCTCGGATCCCCGCACAGTGCTGTGGGATCCCGACAGTGGCTGGTATGGGGAGCGCTGGGGATCTTTCTGGTGGGTCTGGGGTTGCGCCTGTGGCGGCTGGACGAGTTCCCGGCACCTGTGTTCGATGAGGTGTACTTCCCGGAGTTTGCCCAGAACTACCTGGATGGCAAGCCTTTTTACGATGTGCATCCCCCCTTGGGCAAGTACTTCATTGCCCTTAGCATTCAGGTGTTTGGCCGCAACGAGTGGGGATTCCGCTTCGCCACTGCTTTTTGCGGATCCCTGATCCCTCTGTTGCTGACCGGTTTAGCCTACCGCCTCACCTACCACGTGGGCTTTGCTCTGTTGAGCGGGGTTTTGCTGCTGACCGATGGGGTGTTTCTGGTGGAATCCCGCTTTGGCTTGATCAACGTGTATCTGGTAGCCTTTGGGCTGGCGGCGACCATTCTGTTGCTCAGAGGTCTAGAAGGCCAAGGTTGGCGGCGGGCTGCTCACTTTGCTTGCTCCGGGATCCTGTTGGGGGCGGCAGCTTCGGTGAAGTGGAATGGCCTCTGGTTTGCCTTCATGTTTGCTCTGTTGGGGATCCTCGTCTGGGGGGTGGTCTGGCTGCGCCCGCAGTGGATCCCACGGTTGGGCATTTTGATCCAGATTCGTCATCTGCGCTGGTGGCACTATGTGTTTTGCTTCGTCCTCGCTCCGCTGGCCTTTTATGCCATTCAGTGGATCCCGCACCTGCAGCTGAATCCCCAACAGGGACTAACTCTGGATTGGAGCTGGACGGGCATCCAGAATTATTTCCGCTCCCTGGTGCTCATCAACCAATCCATCTACGGCGGCCACATGGCAGCCCACCTGGTGGTGAACGAAGAGACCCCTGTTCACCCCTACTGCTCCACCAGCTTGCGATCCCTGGTGGCTTGGTTCCCGGCTTTGCGTCCTTGGCTGACTACGCCCTTGGCCTCGGCAGGAGCTTGGTCCTGGCCAATTCTGGGCCGCCCCGTGGCCTACTACTTCAGCAGTCAGGGCAACCTCTGGCAAGCTGTTCATGGCGTGGGCAATCCTTGGCTGTGGTGGCTGGGGACGGGATCCATCTTGGTGCTCGTCTGGCGAGGGATCCGCCGCTTTCACGGTCTCGAAGCCTTCATTTTGATCGGCTATGCGGCCAATTACCTGCCTTGGTTTAGGGTCAGCCGCTGCGTTTTTATCTACCACTACATGAGCGCCCTGGCGTTTAGCACCCTAGCCCTGGCTTGGTTGGTGCTGCTGGGCTGGCAGAGCTATCGCCGCTTTTGGCGCGGGGCGAGCATCACGGCGGTGGCCTTGGTTTTGGCGTCCTTTGTCTTCTTTTTCCCCGTTTGGCTTGGCCTGCCCCTCAGCCCAAGCGGATTTTACGCCCGCATGTGGTTTCGCTCTAGCCCGGTGCCGCTGTTCTGTTTCAGCCCCCAATCCTGCCAACAGCCCCCGCTGCACCTGCCGCCCATCCCCGGCTTGAACTGGATCTAAGGGAGGCATGGTAAGCTTTGTGAAGTTTGTTTCGTGAAATGCGGCGCTCCGTTACCGAAAGATGGAGCGAGGTTCGCGAAACCCTTGTGGTGGAGGTAGTGGAAACGTCATGGCCCGATCTTGCCCGAGTTCTGCCAACTCTCCCCGCCGTCCACTGGCTTATTCAGAGCAAGCTGTCCCGGTTGGGGTGATCGGGGTAGGCAACATGGGCCAGCACCACACCCGCGTTTTCAGCCTGATGAAGGATGTGCGGGTCGTGGGGGTAGCGGATATCAACGTGGAACGGGGATTGGATGTGGCCAGCCGCCACCGCGTTCATTTCTATGAGGACTACCGCGATCTGCTGCCCCATGTAGCTGCCGTGGCCATTGCCGTGCCGACGGTTCTGCACCACGAGGTGGGTATGGCCTGCCTGGAGGCCGGGGTACATGTGCTGATCGAAAAGCCCATCGCTGCCAGCATCAGCGAAGCAGAATCGCTGGTGAACCGAGCTGCCGATTGCAATTGTATTTTGCAGGTGGGGCACATCGAGCGCTTCAGCCCTGTTTTCCAAAAGCTGGGCCAAGTCTTGCAAAGTGAAGAACCTCTGGCTTTCGAGGCTCACCGTCTCAGCCCCTATTCCGACCGCGCCAGCGATGTGTCGGTGGTATTCGACTTGATGATCCACGACATCGATCTGTTGCTGGAGCTGATCCCATCTCCCGTGACCCAGATTACCGCCAGCGGCAACCGCATCTCCAAGCTGGGCTACCTGGACTACGTCACGGCTACTCTCACTTTTGCCAACGGCGTCATCGCCACCCTCACCGCCAGCAAGGTCACCCATCGCAAGGTGCGCAAAATTGCCGTCCACTGCAAGAATGCCCTGGTGGAAGCAGATTTTCTACACAATGAGATCTCGGTGTACCGCCAGGGATCCGTCAGCAGCACCAGCGACTACGGCCAAATGCCCTACCAGCGGGATTGTTTGATTGAGAAAGTCCACACCGACAATATCGACAAGCTTCATGCCGAACTGGAGCACTTCATCAACTGCGTGCGGGGAGGCAACCAACCTTCTGTGGGCGGGGAACAGGCCCTGAAAGCATTGAGGCTGGCCTCGGAGGTAGAGCGGATTGCTCTGGATGGATGTGCCTGGAGCGAAGCCAAGCCCCGCCGTAGTCTCCTATCCTAGTCTTTAACGCAAGCCCCAGATGGGGGCAGAGCCCTGTTGTTGGCCCATAGCCATTCCAGCATCAGGCTGGGGAAGAAAAAGCGACATTCGCGCCCGCGGAGTGCAGCTCTATTGACAGCTCCCCATTCGGGTGGCAGCTTTTCGAGCGAGCAATGGGGCTCCCACCAGACTCAGGCAAGAGGTGGCATCCACAGCTGTGAAATCGGGCACGCAAGCCCCGGCAGCAACGGCGAGTCCAATTCGAGTCCAATTCATCTTTCCCAAGCAAGTTTTGATCAGCACCAACTGCCCTTGATGGCGTCGGTAGACTTCCGTAGACTTCCGCTTGTTGCTGTTGCCAGTCCACCGCCCAATACTCCTGTACCCCACGCCGACTGTAAAGCTTGAGCTTAGTTTGCTTATCTTGGCCAATATTGCGAGCTCCAGGGCTCAGCACTCCTACCGCCGATTCTGGGGCACTGTGGAGTTTGCCATCCGCCCCCAGCGCTGTTCTCAGTCGAGACCGGCTCACCCACACCACATCAGGAGCCACATTGTTATCTTCGGCAAAAATCACTCCCGGAGCAGTGTTGGCCAATCTCAGGCCCGTTTTCTCACTCTATTCGCCTTTCAAATTTCTTCTAAGATGCGAAACTGCACATGGTTAATGGCCAGCTCCCCAATTGAGGCTTGGTCGGTGTTGATCGTCTCGAAAGGGATCCCTTTGGCGATCTCGGCATGGGTCCAGGGCAAGCCCATGAAGTAGCGCTGCGAATAGGGGCGCTCCCCCCGATCGTCGGGGTTCGACTCCATCGGCACCCAACCCCAGCCGGGCAGATAAAACTCAATCCACACGTGGTTGTACTGGGGAAACAGCGGGATCCCTTTCAGTTCTGGATGGGGAGGACATTTGTAGCGCCCCACCGTGCGGCAAGGGATTCCATTGAGGCGGGCCAAAGCCAACAGCACCCCCACATATTCGCCACAAGAACCGGAGCCACGCCGCAAAACCTCATCCGGCGGATCAATGCGAGAGGTGACCCGGTAGGAGAGCTTGTCGTAAACATAGGCCCGGATATTGAGCATTTTGCGCAGCAAGTTGGTCTCGCTGCCAACGGCCAGCCGCGCTGCCTCTCGGACAATCGAGGTGTCCATGGCCAGGTAGTCATCGTCCACCAAGTAGCGATCCCGCAGCTCCCTGGGCAAAACGGCAGCCTCTACATCCAGTGGATCGATGCAGTACTTGATACTGTAGAGATCCAGCACCGCCCGCCAGCCAAACAAGCGCACCTCATGGGCCCCCAGGGATCCCAGCGAAAACACCGCCACCTGTTGGCCAGATTGCTCTTCCACTTCAAACGGCAGACCTACCCAGTGCAGGCTGCGCACCCGTTGGCGAAGGCTGTTGCAGGGCAAGGCAATTCGCCAGACCAAATCGGGCAGGAAGCGCGGCTCTTCTTGGGCAATTTCTTCCACATAGGTCAGCTCCACCCGATAGCCGTGGGAGAGGGTGTAGGTGGCGCGTTCCCCCAGACACTGGGGCTGAAAAACTACCGGACAGGCAATGGGGGAATCCTCGGCCTCGGTTCCACTGCCGCCAGAGGGGTCGGGGGAGCTAGGGGGATCCAAAGGCCGCAGGCGTAGGGGGGCCACCCAGGTTTTATCGCGCAGGGCCACCGACAAGGGATCCGGAGCGTTGGGGTTGTCGTGGATGTAGGCTTCTTCGTGGGCATAGGCCACCCAGAGTTGCCCCCGCCAGTAGGCCAAGCCTGTCGGCCCAGGAGAAGGGGTGAGGATACGGGCCAGTTCTCGCCCGGTCTGGCGCTCCAGCACGTAGATCGTCTCTTCCACCCGATCGCTCACCCAGAGGTAGTCTCCCTGCACCGCAATCTGTTCTCGGCCAACCCCAGGGGCAGGCATCTCCTGCACGATGAGACCACGGCTGGGATCCAGTTGCAGGATTTTTTCCCGTCGGTAGCAGGTGGCATAGAGGTAGCGGTTTCCCGTGTGGGGATCGCTCCAGAGGGCGATCCCTTCGATAGGGTAGGGGCACCTACACACTGGAAAGGCTTCCAGGGATCCCGGTTGCTGCAGAGCGGACATGGGAATGCGCAAGATTTGCCCCTCTTGCTCCCGACTGAGCCAAATCCACGCTTGATCCCCTTCTGACTCTACCCACAAACCGTAAGCGCCTTGGAAAGAATGGACATGATGGGGATTGAGCAGCAGGGTGTTGTGCTCTTGAATTTCCACCAAATAGCCCCTCACCCGATCCAAGCCCAACAGGCGATCTCCCCAGGTGGCCAAACCTTCCAAAGCAACCAGCCCCAGAGGTTGCAGAGGGGCCACAGTTCCCTGTTGCCGCCCAGATGGAGGCCACCAAGCAGGCTGGGATCCTCTTGCCGTGGAACCTAGATTTTTCAGAGCACCCAGATCATTTGCCGGATGGATGGCAACCATGAAGGCTTCCTTGCCTATGGATGAAGTTGACATGCTGGCGCGATCTGCACCAAGGCGGTACGACTGTCCAATATTTACTGTCCAACATTATTATGATGCGCCTCTTTTCAACCCCACACCCAAGGCTTCTCGACCGATGTATCCCTGCTAGTCTTGCCAGGACTGGAGAATGTTACGATGATGGCGGCTTTTTGGCCAGCAAGATAGAGCAGCGGTGGGGAGTGGTAGGGGATGGAGTTGGCCTTGGCAATTGGCGGCCTGGTGGCAGGGATCCTGGCCGGGGTGCTGGGCATTGGCGGTGGCGTGATCCTGGTGCCCTTACAGGTCAGCTTGGGGATCCCACCGGTTCAAGCTGCAGCCACCAGCAATCTTTCTATTGTTATGACCTCGATTGCAGGCAGCATCCAAAACTGGCGGATGGGCATGCTTGATTTGAAACGGGTGATCCTGCTGGGGATCCCAGCGTTGCTTACGGCTCAAGTAGGAGCAATTATCGCCAGTCGCCTTCCCAGCTATCTGCTGTTGGCAGCGTTTGGAGTGTTGCTGCTGGCCAACACTTACCTGGTGCAACTCAACAAAAAGGTGGTTATCCAGGCCCAAGAATTGGGGGCTGACGTCAGCGGTGCCGAGCACCTCAGCGGGACGGAGTCCTCAGGGCAGATGTCTCCCTGGTTAGCCCGCGCCCTGACCGGCGGCACTGCCGGTTTGTTGGCCGGGCTGTTTGGCATCGGCGGTGGGGTGATCCTGGTGCCAATGCAGATCCTGCTGCTGAAAGAGACAATCAAAGTGGCGATTCAGACCAGTCTGGGGGCCATTGTGATCACAGCAGTTGCTGCCACTGCCAGCCATGCGGGCCTCAGCGATTGGATCTGGAATGGCCTGGGGTTCGGGGACGGCACCATCCACCAGAATGTGCTCTGGATCCCAGGTTTAATCTTGGGCACAGGGGGGTTAATCGGTGTACAGATCAGCACACGCACCCTGCCCAAATTGCCCGATGAAACCGTCAGTCTGTTGTTTCGGGGCTTCCTGGCCATTCTTTCTCTTTACATTTTTTGGCAAGCCTGGCAAGGTTATCGAGCTCTGTGAAGTGATCCTGGTCTGCCCCAGTGCTCGGGACAGCAGTCCTGGTTCCAAGCTACGGTCATTTGGATTTAAACTGGGACACTGAACTCAAACCCAAAATGTTGCATGCACTGATCCAGAAGGCTTTTCAAGGACTCCGTCCCGCTGGCGCGATCAGCAGCCCAGGCGTCTCACCCTAACCTGAAATGACTCTATCGGGTGTCGCTCCCAGCTTTCGGGCCTGATGACTCAGATGGATTCAACGGTTTGAAAGACTTGGCTACGCTGGACGCGCTTTCCCCTCAGAGGGCAGGTCTTTTGCTACTTGGGATAGATCCCCTTGTTTGCAGAGGTCATGCACAGGGTAGCTGCCGAAGAGCTTCAAGGTTTCAGCAATTGATTCCAGCGCCGCAACCACCTCGGCATCCAAATAGGGTTGGCCGATAGGGTTCTCCAAATCGACAAAAAAGACATACGTCCCTGCCGATTTTTTGGTGGGGCGCGACTCAATGCGAGACATATTCAGGCCTCGCTCCGCAAACACTTGCAGAGGTTTCAGCAGCGCTCCCGGCACGTTGTGGGGGAGGCTGAAGGCTAAGGAAGTATGGGATCCCCCCGGAGAAGCAGGATCGGCAGAGGTTTCACCCTGTTGACCGGAACGCGAGAGCGGCGCACGGCCAATAACCCAAAAGCGAGTGCAATTGTCGGGGTGATCGTTGATCGGGCAGGCCAAGACCGGCAGTTGGTAGAGGGTGGCAGCTCGTTCTGAGGCGATGACGGCGGCGCTGGGCTGCTCCTGCAGGCGATCCAATTCTTCGGTGGTCGAGCGGGTTGGGATCAAAGTGGCCTGGGGCAGATGGGATCTCAGCCAAGCCTGACATTGGGCCAAAGCTTGCGGGTGGGAGTAGACCTGCTCAATTTGCTCCAACCGCGAGGCACGTCCGATGAGGGCATGGCGAATGGGCAGGATCAGCGCCTGCCGGATCCCTAGCCCCTCCAGTTGCCAGAGGGCGTCTAAGGTCATCGAGACCCCCCCCTCCACCGAGTTTTCCACCGGCACCACCGCCCATTGTTGCTGGCCGGCAGCTACCGCCTCTAGACAGGCGCTGATCGTTGGATAAGGCACTAAGGGGTGGGATCCCTGGCTGTGCAGGTGAGGCTGCTCAGGGCAGGCCAGCAAAGCTGCCAACTCTGTGTAGGTTCCAGCAGGGCCAAGAAAGGCCACCGGCGAAGGGGAAACGTTCGCGCCAGCGGAGCGCAGCTCCATCAGAGCCATTTCTTCAATTGTCGCTAGGGGCCAGTTCTAACTCTATCGTCTCGGCGTCGCGCAGCAGCAAAGGACATTCAGGCTCCGGGCAACGGGGATTGGCCGCCACCTTGTCCATGGCCTTCACCACCTCCAATCGGATCAGCCTCTGCAACTCCTGATCCGCTTGAATGGCTTCTAAAGTTCGGAGAGAGCCGTGAAAACTGGTGGCGTATCGAGGCTGGAGGTTGTTCAAAGCCAGGGCGGCAGCATCGTTACAGAATTTCTCGCAGAAGCAGTAGCGCTGTTGACTCTCCATCAGCAGGATTTCATTGACCATCTCCAGAACAGCCCGTTCCATTTGATTTTCCAGGCTCTTCAGAGGCTTATGTTGCTCCGCCATCGCTACCTCCCAATGGGAACCGAACCCGCCGCCAAGTCACTGTTTTCAGTGATCAGGAGTGCCCTCGATTACCTTCGATGCTGCTCTACTCTCTGTTGACACGTCAAGTCAAGCCCTCTGCTGCCGACGCGAACAGCCTCTGGCCCGCTCCTATCCGTGCTTGAGGCAATCCAATCTGTCGTGTCAGGCATCATCAAAACCCAGAGAATTAACCAACACTCTTGGCAGACGGGCAGAAAGTCCACACAGCAACTCATAGGAAATAGTACCCAACTGATCGGCCCAATCCTGCACAGATAAACCCGCATTTGCCAGATTGGGGCCCAGCAGCTCCACCACATCCCCCACCTGGATATCCGGCCTCTCGGTTACATCCCACATACATTGATCCATCGTGATTGTGCCCACCTGTTGGATCAAGCCGCCGCGCACCCATCCTCGCAGCCAGCCGGAAAGCCGCCGTGGGATCCCATCCGCATAGCCGATGGCCAGAGTGGCAATGCGACTGGGGCGAGAGGTGATGTAGCGATGCCCATAGCTCACGCCAGTTTGAGCAGGCACAGTTTGGATGTGGGACAGCCGCGCCTTGAGCCGCAGAATTGGCTGCAGACCTGGCACCGGCAAGTGAGGGGCAGGGGACAGGCCATAGAGGACCAACCCCAAACGCACACGGGAGTAGTGGAGATGGGTTAAAGCACCGGCTGAGTTATCCAGATGCAGCGCCGGTAAGGGATCCCCGGCTTGGCGGATCTGTTCCACCACCTGGGCAAAGCGGGCGTGCTGCTGTTCCATGACTGGAGAATGGGGCTCGTCCGCCGTCGCCAAATGGGAAAACAAGCTACAGCCTTCCAGCTCCGGGATCCGACAAATCTGCCCCCACACGGCTGCAGCTTCCTTCCAGGGGATCCCCAAACGGGTCATACCCGTATCCACATTGACATGCACCGGGACGGGGCGCCCGGCCCAACGGGCTACCTGGCGCATCAGCGGGATTTGCTCTGCACAGGTGAGGCTGACCTCCAACCGGGCTGCCATGGCCTGCTGTAGCTCCGCCCAAGTATTCAAAGCTCCCAACACCAGAACCGGAGCCTGCAGCCCCGTTTGCCGCAACTCGATCCCTTCGGCCAGGGTGGCCACACATAGCCCCTTGGCCCCAGCCGCAACAGCCACGGGAGCCACCAACTGCGCCCCATGCCCGTAGGCATTGGCCTTCACCACCGCCCAGATCTCGACGTTTGAGCCTAGGCGCCTCTGCAACAGCCGCAGGTTTTCTCGCAGCTGGGCTGCGTCAATTTCCACCCAAGCCCGACTGGTCAACAGCTCCAGGTCGATGGCCCAATCCAGCTCCGCCAAGGAATTGGCCTTCTGGGATCCCTCTCTCCAAGTATTGCCCTGCACTCCCAGAGCAGCTGCTCTCAAAGTGCCCTGCGCCGCCGGCGCGACCGGTTCTCGATTCACCGTTCACCCCCCACACCCAAAACCCGTCCTGATTAGATTTAGGTTTAGCGCAAAGTCCACTCCGGCGCCATCCACAGCAACGGCACGTCTGGGATCCCAACAGCCTCGTTGCTCTCCAACAGCCGGCCCAGCCAAGCGGCTTGCCTTTGCGAGGACAGTCCTTGGCTTAACAGGCGTCGCAGTACTCGTTGGAAGCCCTCTCCCTCACCCGCCGGCGACAAAGAGGGATCCCCGGTCATGCGCCGCAGATCCTCCACCGCTTCGGTGTAGCCCCCCAAAGCATCCACCAAGCCCACCTCCACAGCCTGTGCCCCGGTGAAGATGCGCCCATCGGCCAACTGTCGCACCCGGGCTTCATCCAAGCTCTGCCGCCGCGCGATCATCTCCGCCTCCAGCACCTCATCTGCCTTCTCTGGCAAGTGCTGGCGTCCTTGGGCCACATCGCGAATGAACTGCTCGAGGGTATCCTCCACCAAGTTTTGCAGAAGGCGCTGCTCTTGAGGAGTGGCACTGCGGAAAGGAGAGAGAAGGTCTTTGTACTCGCCGGTTTTGAAGGTCTGCGGCTCTATCCCGTAGTTTTCCAGCAGCTTACCAAAGCTGAGGCCGCTGATGATAACCCCTATGCTGCCGGTCAGGGTGCCGGGGTTGGCATAGATTTTGTCGGCAGCGCTGGCCACGTAGTACCCCCCACTGGCAGCAATGTTTTCTAGGATAGCGATCACCGGCTTGTCCGCCTCGTGCAGAGCAGTTACGGCACGGTAGAGTTCCTGGCTGGATCCCACAGCTCCGCCGGGACTGTTGATGCGCAGCAATACAGCCTTGACAGAGGGATCCCGTGCTGCCTCCCGCAACTGTTCCACAGGAGAAGTGGGCAGGCCTACCAAAGTCGAACCCCCTGGGCCGCCTATCGTTCCTTCCAGGGTGACCACCTCGATGCGATCCGCCCCCCGTGCGGCCTCTAGGCCAACCCCGCCTCGGGTAGGCTCTGGGGCAGGGCGCGTGCCCCCGACAATGGCCGCAATAAGGCAGACGACCAGCAAAGAAGCCGCCAAAATGCGGTTAAGCTGAGTTTCTTGTGTCACAGGCCCCTCAATTGCCACTGACTCCGTTCTACCACCCCGCGGGCTTCTCGCAACGTCTGACACCAAAAGGCTGAGAACCAAGCAAACTCCTCATCTCGGTTGAGCCATCCAAGCTATTGACAAGGATCCTCCACTTATTTACGATCAGGTTCCAGCGTTTTTTACCGCTGAGGCATCTTCTGCAGGTTGCCAGTGTAAGCTGGAGTAGAGGGTAGGATCCTTGAGCGGGATTCTGGCTCGAAGCCAAGTGATTGGGGCTTTAGCTCAGTTGGTAGAGCACTTCAATGGCATTGAAGGGGTCAGCGGTTCAAGTCCGCTAAGCTCCATCCCCAGAGGGCCGATAGCAGTCGTGGCTTCTATTACCATCTATTTCTACTGCTTGCGCTAGCGGGCCGGAGGCCTTAGCAGGAAGCAAGCGGTTGTTTGTTTCACCTTGACGGTGAGATAAGTGACTATGCGTTGCGAAACGGTTCAGCAACATCTCCCCAAGCCCAGACAGTCCTATCCAGCAAGGCTTCTGGGCTTCTTCTCTCCCCCTGGGAGAGGGGAGTTAGGGATCGACGCAGCAAGCCGTTTCATTGCTGTTTGAAATAATGAAAGTATTCTGCTTGGGAGCAAACCTTAGGCAGCAAGGGATCCTCCGCTGTTTTCACCCTTTCCACGGAGAGGATCCTGACCTATCTCAGGGGCTTCCACCAGGCGATTTCCCAACTCACGCTTGCCCCTCTCCCTGACGGCGGATTAAGAAGCGGATTTCCTGAAGGAGAACCTCAAAGCGTTGATCCGACTCGGCCTGCCGCTGCCGCAATTCTCGCACTTCCTGCCTTAACTCCAGGACGACTTCGGCGAGACGCCCTGAAAGGGTCTGCAAGGCAAGCTGAGCATCGGTAACCTGGGCAACTGTATTGGCCACCCTGGTCACAGCTTCGGCCAACTGGACAAACCGCGTCTCAATTTCCTCATTGGTCATGGCCGGGTGTGTCTTGCTTGGCTAATGATTAGCTCATTCTACCCTGCACGGTATGGAGTGTCACTCTCTGAGAATGGGCCGCAATTTTGAGGAAAAACCGGCTGGCCAACGGGGGTTATCAACCCAGGGATCCCCCATTCGCGCAAGTCAGCTGGCCAGCGCTATGAGGGTGGTGTAAATCCCTTGGAGGGACGCAGTGGCCTGGCTCCAGAGGATGTGGGTTAACGACCACCTATCCAGACCCATGGCCCCGCACAACAGCAGCAGATACAGGTTGGCAAACGTGAAGAGCGAGGCCGCCCGATCTCGGTCGCAGGGATCCTGCAGCAACTGCACCGCCTTCCAAACCAAGAGGGATCCCAGCAGCGCCGCCGCGCTCAGATAAAAGGATCCCAGCATCCCTAAGGGGTAAACCAGCAACAGGCTGACCGGAACCATCAGCAGCGCGTAGAGCAAAATCTGTGCGGCAGTGAGTCTTTCGCCCGCTACCACCGGCAGCATCGGCACCCCGGCACGGGCATAGTCTTCCCGCTTCAGAATGGCCAAAGCCCAGAAGTGGGGTGGAGTCCACAAAAAGATGATGGCGAACATCACCCACGCGGCCCAGCTGAGCTCGCCTGTGGTTGCTGCCCAGCCCACCAAAGGTGGGATCGCTCCTGCCGCTCCACCGATGACAATATTTTGCGTGCTGGAACGCTTCAGCCAGTGGGTATAGACCCCCACATACACCAGGATCCCCACCATGGCCAAACTGGCAGCCAGCAGGTTGGTGAACGTGGCCAACAGCCCAAAAGCAGTCAAAGCCAGGATCCCGGCAAAAATCAGAGCATCCTGCGCTCGGATTCGACCGGAAGGCAAGGGGCGATGACGGGTTCGCTCCATCATCCGATCGATATCGGTGTCATACACCATGTTGATGACGTTGGCTGCCGCCGCCGCCATTCCTCCCCCCAAAAGGGTGATGAAAAACCTGAACGGGTCGGTGTTGCCTGCCATCCACATGGCCCCAGCCGTCGTCATCAGCAAGAGGGCGATGATCTTGGGCTTCACCAACTGGCTGTAGCTGCGCAAAACCTGGACAAGCGCCTGGCGCTCGCACCCCAGAGCACATGGGCTCTGCTCAGAGGGGATCCCCCCCATCGGGTTCTGGTAGGAAGCCTGACGGTCGACTAAAACGCTATCTTGCATGAAATTCACTCACCGGTCATTTCTGCGGTCATGGCCATCCACTGGCCTTCTTCCCCCTGGGTTCGCATTCGCCAGGCCAGCACCGTAAAACCCAGCAGACAGGCCAGCAAAGCTGCCCCCATCATCTGATGGGCCACCGTTAGGGGTTCTACCTGCAGCCGGTAATGATAGGTCAAAACACCGATCCCCACCTGGGCCAACAGCAGGCCAACAGACCCATGGCCCAAGAACTTGAGAAGGCGGGGGATCCGCTTGCGCCGCAGCCCGGTGGCCACCGCTACCGCCAACACCCCAAGGGTGGCCGGAGCAACCCCCAGCAAGTGGCTATTCATCACCCAGCACAGCTCGCCGGCAGCAAAGCATTGATGCAAAGCCCATTGGGAGGCCACCAAGGCGCCCAGAAGGCTCTGGACATACACCAGCAGCACCGCCCCCAAGCCCAGCCAAGGCAAGTAGCCGACGGAAAATGGCCCTTCACCCAGTCGCAGCGGCAGGATGGAGTCCTTAGAACCGGCTCTTGTCCAGATCAGTAATCCCAGGGTGAGCAAAGTGGCAAAAAACAGCAGGCCCGTGCCCAAGTGGGCCGTCACAATATCAAAGCGCAGCAGCTCCGTGACCGTCAGCCCACCCAGGATCCCTTGCATCAAGACCAGAACAAAAGCCCAGCTCAAACCCCAGGGCAGCCAAGTGGGCAATGCCTGACGCTTCAGCCAAGCAAACCCCATCAGAACCAGCGTAGCCAAGCCTACCCCAGAAGCCACCATGCGGTGAAACCATTCCAAAAAGACTTGTAGGTTCATCTGCTGGCTGGGCACAATTGCCCCGTAGCAAAGGGGCCAATCTGGACAGGACAGCCCAGCATTCATGACGCGGGTGGCACTGCCTAACCCCATCAGCAGCCAAGTGGCCAATGCTAACCCCAGTAGGGCTTGTCCCATACGCAGGGAAAGCTTGTCTGAGAGCACAGGATTCCGCTGGGAAGAAGGTTGGGATTGATGAAAGATCGAAGAATCCATTGCAGTTGAAGGCATAGCAAAGACTGGGCTGACGGCTCGAGCATCTGCACTGAAAAAGAGGCTGGGCTGAAAAAGCCTAGCCGGCTTGGTATCGGGCCATCTGGAAACAAAGACGCAGGTTACTCGCTGACTATTCCTCGAAGCCAATCCTAAATGCGGTTTTGTGGCTGGCGAAGGCTTTTTAAGAATTTCTTTCTCGGCGCACAGGTGTTCCGAATCCTAGGCACCTCTGGGAAGTCAAGCCAGCAGACCAATCCTTTTCCCCCTGGGAGAGGGGTCGCGGCAGCGGCGCGAAGCGTTTGGGCGGCAGCGGGAGTGTCTCAATCTCGTTTGGAATGACTACAATGCCTGAGCGCCAGAGGAAACCGATCAGCCAACTCCTCAACGACCAAAGAGGTTAGCTGCCAAAGTCCTTCCCACTGGCTCTGGTCGTGAAGATGAGGTAGCCGGGGGGTCATCAGCCCCAATAGGCTCAGGGGATAAGGGATCCTTATCATCGCCGCTGCAAGGGGCTATGGTGTTCAACCCAAGAAGATTGAAAAAAGGCTATCCCTGGGCAGAAGCTGGCCCGGAAATCGGTCTGCCAGGCCTGTAGCCACTAGCGAATGTACTGGGCCAAAGCCCGCGAAGAATAGCCCACCCGCAATTTGCGCAGGGCATCCCGCTCGATCTGACGAATCCGTTCCCGCGTTAGGTTGAAGTGATCCCCCACCTCCCGCAGGGTTCTCGCCTGTTGCCCGTCTAACCCATAGCGCAACTCCAGCACTTGCCTCTCAATCGGCTTCAGGGTTTGCATGGCAGAACGCACATCCTGCTGCATCGATTGCACGAGGATCCCTTGAAAGGGCTGCTCTTGCCGCTCATCTTGCAGCAAATCTCCAAGGCGGCTTTCTCCTTCCTGGCCGACCGGCACATCCAGCGACAGGGGCAAAGCAGCAGCCTGTTGGATCATGCGCAGTTTCTTGACTTTAATGCCCAAGGCTTCTGCCAGCTCCGCTTCGGTGGGCCGCCTCCCCTGCAGCTTCATCAGCTCGCGGTTGGTGCGCTTGAGCAGGCGTACTTTGTCGACCATGTGTACCGGCAGGCGAATCGTCCGCGCTTGGTTGGCAATGCAGCGGGTAATGCCTTGGCGAATCCACCAATGGGCGTAGGTGCTGAAGCGAAACCCCCGTTCGGCATTGAATTTTTCGGTGGCCCGAATTAACCCGATATTGCCCTCTTGGATCAGATCCAAAAAGGGCACCCCCCGATTGAGGTATTTTTTGGCAACACTGACCACCAGGCGCAGGTTGGCGTTGACCAGCTTGCGCTGAGCCTGCTCCCCTTGTCGGATGCGGGAGCGAAGGGTGGATACGGAAATCTGCAGGGCCTCGGCCAGAGCCTCATCGCTGGGATCCTCCCCCCGCCGTTGCCGCCATTCCTGCCGGGCTTGGTCGATGAGGAGCTTTTGCTGAATTTTGCGCGACAACTCGATTTCCTCAGCGTGATCGATGCGGGGCACGCGACCGATGGTATTCAGGTAGTGATCGACAGCGTCTTCATTCAACCGGGATCCGCCGGCCCCTGGCTCTGAGTCAACTTCTGCGAGGTCGTCTTGAGGGGCAGACTCGGGGTCGAACCAGAGATCGTCGAACTCCTGAGGCGAAGAGGCAGAGTGTTCAGGATGAGGACGAGAAAAAACCACGGCCAGGTGAGGAGAGAACTTCATCTCCCAGTCTAAAAAGGTTTCTGCTGCTGCTGCGAGCGAAAATCGATCATGACCCTCTTTTTTGTCCGGAGATTTTTCCGTTTAGATGCGGGAACAGCAGGGATCCCATCCGTCAAGTCCTTGTAGGCAAGGGGTTGCCCGGCAAAAAGCGGTAAGCGATTTTCGATCTAGACCTTGAGATAAGATTGTTCCTGAGCCAGTCAGCTCAACGGCTGCCGGGTGGGATCCCAGGAAAAGGGAACCTTGCCAGCTCAGGCTACCATGTGAGGATCCCTCAACTTCCTCAGTCTGGAAAAGAATATTTACGGCTTTCTGCTCCTATGGAGTCTAACGACCGGCACCATCCATCGGCCAACTTGATTGGGGAGCGGGTGCGCTGGGTACGGGAGAAGCTGCAACTCACCCAAGATCAACTGGCGGGTCGCTTGGCCAAGTACGGTGTGCAGTTGGACTACGTCAAAATTGGCCAGGTGGAAAAGGGAAAACGGCGCGTCATCGACAAGGAACTGGTGGCCTTTGCCAAGGCGTTGGGGGTATCGGTCACTTGGCTGCTGAGCGGAGATGAATCCCACCTGTAGCGGCTGGTGGGAAGATATATCCGATACAAGTATCTCGAACGAAAAGACGTGAAGATACTTAAATACCTTGTACTCTCGGACGTGATCTCAGTCATTTTCCGTGTAAACACGGTAGGCTGGACTCATGAATAGATTGGCTTGAGGCCAAACCCCAGCTTTTCCTTGACCATCCGCGGGGGTGGGAAAAGCAGAGAGATACAGCGCCGCGCCGGAAGTACGGGTTTTTCCAAGAAGGATCTGGATCACAGGCTTCTTCACCTAAACTTGATATTGTTGACTTGGCGTTAAGCTGCCGCCGTTTATCTATCTGTTTGTGTGAGGTTTGCCGATGCTCTCTTTCTTCTTCAATTCCAACAAGGCCAACAGCCGACAAACCGGAGGCCACCGTCTGCCTGCTGCCAGCAAAACCACAGGCACGCAACGGATCCCTAACTACAGCCGCCTGTCCGCTCCCCATGAAGTGCTCAAGCAGGAAAGGCAGATCAAGCGGGAGCAAGAGTTTACAGAAATGGAGCAAAACATCAATCGCATTCGCTACTTCTACCAAAAAGCAGACATGCCCCTGGAGATGCGGCAAATTCTGACCTACCGTAAGCTGATGGAGCTGGACTACTTTACCCCACAGGCGGCAAAAGAGCTGCTCAAGCAATGGCAGCAGCAGGAAGAGCAAGAACGCCGTCGGGCTTGAGAAAAGGGCAATCGAACCTTGGCAAGTAGGCTTGTTGAGCCAAGAGTTCCCGGTCTACGGGTAAAGGCCGCGATCCTGTAGGGCTTGCGCCACTCGGCCTACCCCCAGGGTGTAGGCAGCCAGTCGCAGCGACACTTGCCGCCGTTCAGCCTCTTGCACCACCCGTTCAAAGGCACGTACCATCAGACCTTCCATCTCTTGATTGACCCGCTCCTCATCCCAGAAGATGTAAGAGAGTCCCTGCACCCACTCCAGATAGCTCACCACCACTCCACCGGCATTGGTTAGGATATCCGGCAATACCTGGATCCCTCGCGATTCCAAAATCCGGTCGGCGGCAAGGGTGGTTGGCCCGTTGGCAGCTTCTGCCACAATCCGGGCTTGAATTTGGTGGGCATTGGCTTCGGTAATTTGATTTTCCAGAGCGGCAGGGATCAACACATCCGCTTTTTGCACCAGCAGGTCGGCATTGCTAATGGGCTCAGCTTGCGGAAAGCCCGCCATGCGGCCTCCCTGTTCCTTCATGTGGGCTTTGAGGGCGGGGATATCCAGTCCTTTGGGGTTATAAAGGCCCCCAGAACTGCCGGAAACCGCCACAATTTTGGCTCCTGCCTGATGCAGCAAGCTGGCCGCTGCCCCGCCCACATTGCCAAAGCCTTGGATCAACACCGTTGCCCCTGCCAGGGATCCACCATGTCGGGCCAAGGCTTCCCGTACCGTGATCATCACCCCCCGTCCGGTGGCCAGTTCTCGCCCTCGGGATCCCCCAATCGAGAGAGGTTTGCCCGTCACCACTCCCGGCACCGCATGCCCAACATTCATGGAATAGGTATCCATCACCCAGGCCATCTCGCGGGCGGAAGTTCCCATGTCTGGAGCGGGGATATCCTCTGCAGGGCCGATATCCTTGATCAGCTCGCTGGTGTAACGGCGGGTGATGCGCTCCAGCTCCGAGACCGAATAACGCTTGGGATCGAGGGGGATCCCCCCTTTGGCCCCACCGTAGGGAATGCCCATAAGGGCACATTTCCAGGTCATGAGCATCGCTAAGGCCGATACCTCTTCAAGGGTGACCGCGGGATGGTAGCGGATCCCCCCTTTGTAGGGGCCGAGAACGTTGCAATGCTGCACCCGATGGCCCGCCAGCACTTGGATGTGTCCGTTGTCCAGCCGCACGGGGATCGCCACCGTCACCACTTTGCGGGGGGTGCTGAGGATTGCCACCCAGCCGGGATCCAGCTTCAGCTCGCCAGCTGCCCAATCCAGGTAGCTACAAGCCTGGGCAAAGGGACAGATGTGGGCGGGAGAGGGAGGGGCAGAAGAGGCCAGCGCAGGACTTGCAGCCATGGTGGAGAAGAAGAAAGGGCTGTTTCCACGCTATACCGCCGGGGACGGGAGAGGAACGTTTTGTAGCAAGCGTTACAAATAATTGAGGATCTGGATCAAGACGAAACAGAGGCCGGCACTGGCCAGGGGCACGGTCAGGTTATCCAACCCCCACCAAGAGAACACCTCCAGCCCCATGGTTATCCCCCCCACCAAGAGGCTGATAGCCAGCAAAGGGGGGGAGAAGCCAAAGTACCCCAGCAGCAGAGCCGCGATCACCAAGCTGCTCACCGCCCACATGGTCAGGGATCCCTCCCAGCTTTTTTGAATGGATCCCAGTTGGTAGGGGTGTTTGCCCCAAGTTTTGCCCACTAACCCTGCCAAGGCGTCGGCCCACGTCATCACCAATATGCCGATCACCGCGAAGACCTGTCGCTGGGGACGCCAGAACCAAAACAGCAGCAGGCCAATGCTGACGGCGTAGAAACAGGTGCCAAAGCTGCGGCGACCGACTCCATTCAAGCTGGGCAAGATGGCCACCCGGTAGGAGAGCAGCGCCAAGCCGGCAAACACCAGAGAGAATCCCACCCCTAGCCAGCGAGGCACTTGCAAAGCCCAAGCCAACAAAATGATATTGCCCACACCAATGTGAATGGCCTTGCGCACCCATTCCCCGTCCACCTGGCGGGAGCGCAACCATTCCGCAAAAGCGAATACGGAGGCCAGCCAGAGAGCATAGCAAGCAAGCTGCTGGGCCAGGCCCATGAAACGGCCTCAGAGGGTTTTCAAGTAGCTGAGCAGATCTGCCATCTCCTGAGGATCCGGCTGGAACTGGGGCATGGGAGGCGTTTTGCCACCGGTCACCTGCTGAATAATAAACCGATCCGAGCGGCGGCTGCTCACCCCCCGCAGACTGGGCCCCACTCGCCCATCCGCTTCTTCTCCGTGGCAGGCTGCACAGTTGAGGGCAAACAAGGATGCACCATGGCTAACCTGCCCCTGTAAGCTGAGGACGGCTTCCGTGTAGGGATCCAGACGAGCCTCAGCACTTAGCCAAGCCCAGGTCAATATCGCCAGCCCTAGGCCGAGGAGGGCAAGACCCAGCCGAGTTTTCTGAGCCCAGACACTTGTAAAGAATCGCTGCAAGGATTTGAGGAAGGGTTGTAAACGCTGTTGGGATGAAGGCTGAAGTCGCTTTTGCTCAAAGCCGACGCAACTGCCAGTTGATGACTGGCTGCTGCGGGATTGAGTGGTCTCTGAGAGGGAGGGAGACACAGACAACGCTGAGAGAAACCGTTTCAATCTTTTACATTTCAACCAACACGATAACTCAGGAGCCTTTCCCTGCCAATAATCTGTAAAGGTATTTACTTTTTCTTAATGGTTGGCTGGGCCACGTGAGACTTTGATCCCTCTGAGGGGGAACGGTTGGGAAAGAGCCGCTCCATCACCTCCGCTTGAGCCCAGGGATCCCGGTTGAGGCTGTGGATGGCATTGGCCCATGGAAAGTGCGCCTGCAGGCGGCGGTAGAGAGATAAATTACCATAAATGACGACCGCTGCCACCCGCTCCCGATGCTGTTGCAGCCAATCCAGCACATAGTTGGGCAAGGGATCCCGAAGGAAACCTTGGAAGATGAATCCTGGGGCGTTGTCTAGAGCGGCTTCCAACCAAGGCAGGGGGGTAAGGGCATCGCTGAGCACAGGAAGCATGCCCAGGGCAGCCGGAACATGGAGGGCGGGAGACTGCAACTGCACATCGGCAGCACCCAAGGGGGGATCCTGCCAGATCCAGTTCAACCATCCGGGCTCTGCGGGCGGGCTGAGGGGCCGGCCTCCTTCCACGCCACCGCGGGCCATAGCCGCTTGACAGGGGGCGATATCCTTCTCGGCCAAGAGGGATCCCAGCTGTGCGGCTCTGTGCAGAGCAGAGGTCAGGTGGGAGCGCCTGTTGAACAACTTTCCCAACGCCGTTCGCGTCCGCGGAACGGAGTCCTTGTCCTTGGAGATGGGATCCCCCAACAGCAAAGGCTTCAGTTGCTCGGCTGGAGAGCCACGGTTGAGGGCCGGATCCGTGGGATCCTTGGCTCCCATCCATCCGCCAAGGGCGCTGAAGTCGGTTTCTGCCAGGGCCGGCCACACCTGTTGGAGGAGAGCTGAGGCGGCGGGTAGGAGTCGCTGTTTGGCCCGCAGCACCCGCGTCACCGACTGGGCAAGCTGGTCTGTGCTGAGGGATCCCTGTTGCACCGCTTCCAAAACGGCTGCCAAGGATGCCATCGGATCGGGGGGGGCCAAAATTAGGTCGGCACCGGCCTGGAAAGCCCGCACGGCCAATGAGTTGGGCCCGTTAGCATTGGCCAGCTCTGCCAAGCAGCCTTGATCGAGGCTGTCCACAACAATAAGCCCGCCAAACCCCCATTCCTGGCGCAACAGTTGGGTCAGCCGCCCCGGCAGCAGGGTGACAGGCCAGCGCTCATCCCACTCCGGCAGCACCACATGAGAAACCAAGATCGCCCCCACCTGCTCCACCAAACCTCGAAAAGGCAGCCAAGGTCCCTCTTGGAGCTGGGCTAGGGTCAGGGTTAATCGGGGGCACCAGGGGGTGTCTGTTGTCTTTGGGGATGGCTTCAGTCCGGCCTGAACCGGATCCCTCCAGCCTTTGCCCGGAAAGGAGCTGGCCGTGGTCAGGATCCCTTCTGGAACCGCTTGCTCACATCCGCGCACAAAAGCTCGCGCCAGTTGCAAAGCAGATAGGGGATCCTCCGCCAGCGCCCCTTCCCCCAGCGGCTCTGCCACCGGGCTGAGCAACCAATTGATGCCGATGGCCGCCGCCTCCCGCGCCGTGATCCGACCCCACTGTTCCGCCCAGCGTTCTGCCTCTGATCCCAGACGGCTCAACCCCAGGGGATGGGGAAAAGAGGTAGCCCCCTGTAGGGCCAGCCCACGACCGGCCTCGGCTGCCACCAAAAGGGGCAGAGCCGCCCAAGACTGGGCCTCCTCGATCAGCAGCAGGGCCTCGGCCACGTGGCCATCCGTGAGCCAGATGCCCCCGATCCCCACCTCCTGGATAAGCCGTTTGAGGATCTCTCGGGGAGGAGACTGGGATCCCAGACGGGCCGAGACCGGCACCACCAACAGTTGCGCCACCTGCCGGGCTAGGGACAAGGGTCGGTCAAGTTCCTCGAGCGGAGATCCGGAAACACTCATAGGCACAGCCGAAAGTTCGTCAGCAAGGGGAACTGCTCCCTTTGCAGAAACGCAGATCGTGATAGCCACTCCTGCCGGTTGCGGCTCGCAGCGGGCTGTTGAGGGCTAACGAGAAAGCCGACAACGGTCACAGGTGCCACAGGGCAGGCCGGGCTGCTCCCCAGGGTAGCCAAAATAGGGCAAGATCGCCTGCCACCGACAGCCGCGGGCGTGGATGAGGGCTTCCATCCCTTGCCAGGGATCCTCTCGTCTTAAAGGCTGCCAACGGCGGTGCAACACCTGAAAGTGAAAGGGATCCGGCCACCGCAAACAGCCCATCTCCTGCAGCAGACCCAAGGCCACCCGTGCCTCTCCAGGCGGCAGGTCGGCGTAGGATCCCTGCTGAGGCAAGGTTTGCAGCAGGTGGCGTGCTCGGGCCTGAAGGCGCTCCTGCTGGGAATAGAAATAGGCTTGGCGCCGGCGATCGCTGGGATCCAGCAGGCCCGTCGGCTCCGAGACCAGCATCAGGGCCCGGCAAGGGCCACCATCCCGACCGCCTCGTCCCACCTCTTGTAAATAATCCATCAAGCTGGGCGGGGGATGAAAATGCAGCACCCAACGCACATCCGGCTTGTTGATCCCCATGCCGAAGGCGTTGGTGCAGACCAGAAAGCGCAGTTCCCCCTGCAGCCAGGATCGTTCTAGCCGGCGGCGGGATCGCGCTTCCAGCCCCCCATGGTAGGTGGCGGTTTTTAGGTTCTGTCGGCCCAGCCACTCGGCCAGCTCTTCCCCATCCCGCCGGGTGCGCACATACACCAGACCCGACCCGGGATTCTCGCCCAGGAATCGCAGCAGACGACGACGGCGATCCGCCGGGCTCCAGGCTATCGCCACATTGAGGGAGAGGTTGGCCCGCAGGGGATCGGCGCGAATGTGCTCCGGATCCCGCAGCCCCAGGATTTGGCTGAGGCGGCTGCAGGTTTGGGGGTCAGCCGTGGCGGTAAAAGCGGCGATGGGAAAAGAGGGCTTCACCGGGGCCAGAGCCGGGCGCAGCAATCCCAGACGGCGGTAGTCGGGCCGGAAGGATCCCCCCCAATGCACCAACGTGTGGGCCTCATCCACGATCAGGCCGTTGATTTGCACCTGAGGCTGTTGCAGCCGTTGCCAAACGGGGGGGCTGAATAGGGTCTCCGGCCCCAGATAGAGCAGGCGCAGTCGGTTTTCCTCAAGGGCCTTCAACACCCGCTTGCGCAGGGCTGGATCCAGTTCGCTGTGGAGACAGGCTGCCGGCAGCTTGCGTTTCCAGAGATCCTGAACTTGGTCTTCCATGAGGGCGATTAGGGGTGAAACCACCAGCATCACCCCCCTTTGCAGCAGAGCTGCTAGCTGAAAGCACAGGGATTTGCCAAACCCCGTCGGCAGCACCACCAGCGCGTCGCGCTTGTCCAGCAGAGCCTGGATCACCTGATCCTGCGGTGGGCGCAGCGTCTCGTAACCCCAGTGTTGCTTGAGGGCCTGTTGGATTTGCTGCCAATCCTGCAAACGGCAACCCCCTTTTCAACAATTTCCTTCAGCAATCTACAGCGATTTCGGGAGAAGCTGTCTTATAGGCTATTTCAAATCCCGCTGAACCTGCTAGCTCCCCTCTCCCAAGGGGTGAGGGCGCAGAGGATCGGCCCCACCGGCTTGCCTGTAGGGGATCCCTGTCACACCTATCCCCGTGTCCAGGGGGCTGGGATCAGGATCCCCGGCAGAGAAGGGATTCTCACCTGCTGCATGGGTGAAGGTGTCGATGGCGGCGGGCTTGTGCGATCCTAGAGCTGGGACTTCCCGCCTGCTTCGATACTTTATCCCATGACTGCCAAAGTGCTCCGCACCGCTGACGCGAACGACTCCTCGCGCCTGCTCCAGCCCAGAACGGCCTCTGTTCACCGTCGCACCGGGGAAACGGATGTTCAAATTCATCTGAACCTGGATGGCAGCGGCCACTACGAGATCGACACCGGGATCCCCTTTTTGGATCACATGCTGGCCCAGCTCAGCACCCACGGGTTGATCGATTTGCAGATCAAGGCCATAGGGGATCTGCACATCGACGATCACCACACCAACGAAGATGTGGGCATCACGCTGGGACAGGCTCTGGCGCAGGCTTTGCAGGATCGGCGGGGCATTCATCGCTTCGGCCATTTTTGGGCGCCTTTGGATGAAGCCCTGGTGCAGGTGGTGCTGGATTTTTCGGGTCGCCC
Organism: Synechococcus sp. R5-15; assembly: GCF_047462035.1. Taxonomy (NCBI): domain Bacteria; kingdom Bacillati; phylum Cyanobacteriota; class Cyanophyceae; order Synechococcales; family Synechococcaceae; genus Synechococcus; species Synechococcus sp. R5-15. The sequence continues at coordinate 38,205 of NZ_JANSIK010000033.1, forward strand.
TCACCTCAGCTATGGCCTGGAGCTGCCCACAGAGCGCATTGGCCGCTACGAAACCCAGTTGGTGCGGGAGTTTTATCAGGCGGTGGTCAACCACGCCCAGCTTACCTTGCACATTCGCCAAGCTGCCGGTCTCAACGCCCACCACATTGTCGAGGCCAGTTTTAAGGCGTTTGCCCGTGCCCTGCGCATGGCCGTAGAACGGGATCCCCGCCGACAAGAAGGGATCCCTAGTTCGAAGGGAGTACTCTAGGCATGAACTGGCCACGGAGACTGTTGGCCTTGGCTCTGGGATTGGGGGCAGTTTTCTTCGGTCTGGGCCAGATGGGGGGTGCAGAGCGCTTGGGGGTGTTTCTGCCGCCTTTGTTTGATTGAGTTCTCCTTGCCCGTGGAGGATCTGGCCCAGTTTGCTCACAATGGCACGGTGAGCCGGCAGTTGGATTTTTATCTGCGGCGGCTTACGCCAGAGCAGCAGGCAGCTTTGGCAGATTTGCTCACACGCGATTTTGATCCCAGCACCTCTGCGCACTACTTTGATTCGAGACCTGAGGCCAGAACAGATCCAACTGGCCTTGTCCGCAGCAGAGGTGCGGAACACTTTCCCGTGAGAAGTGTCTTGAGCTGAGGAGCTGAGAAGAGGGCTGGCTGCTATCTTTGTCGGATGGCCCTCCTTGGTCTTGTTGAATCTCTGCCCATGCTGCTGTTGCTGACCAATCTGATTGCCGTTTTGCTGTTTTTGCTCTGCCCTTAGTGGATGCTGAGTGGATGCTGAGGCGGGAGTTCGGCGGAGCAGGGGTGCTGGCGGGAACCTTTGGCCTCATCGACCCGCAGCAGTTGGGAATCCCGGAGACTTTGGCGGTGGGTTGGATCCCAGGGTTGAGCTGGGCCTGGGTGCTGTTGGCGCTGTTGTCATGTCTGGCTCTGGGGATCAAGGAGCGGCAAGTGCGGGCCCGCTGGCTGTACAGCTTGGGAGTGGTCGGTCTGGTTCTATTTGGGCTGGGCTTGCTCTGGTTTTATGGGGCAGTGGGGGCGGTGAATGGGGCGGCCCTGGCGGAAGGGATCCCGCCGGCTCGGTTGCCGTTGCGGCGGTTCAGCCCTTCTTTGGCTGGCTATGCCAGCTTTGCCTATGCCCTGCTGCTGTTGCTGCTGGGGCGGCTGCAGTTGCCGGGAGGAAAAGCTTTTTTGGTGCGGCAGCGGCAGATCATCGTACCCCTGAGTGCCTTGGGGGCGGCGGTGGCAGCAGGGGCGGTGGTGGTGGGGTTGCTGCGGCCCGGCTTAGGCTCCTCGCCCGATTCGCCTTTTTTTGTAAAGCTGAGCACCAAAGTGGACTTGATCACCTACACCTTTTCATTGCTGCAGGCGGCCTGTTGCCCGGCTATTTCACGGATCCCTTGCAGGCAGCCCAGGTGGAAATGGACTGCGATGAACGCTCAACTTGAGTACCTCTGAGCGGAGATCTCGTTTGCGCTGGCGCTGCGGAGCAATATGGCAACTCTGTTTTGGACTTTGATCCCGGCTACCCTGCGCTCCACTACCCCTCTGTTGCTCACGGCCTTGGGGGGCATGTACTCCGAACGCAGCGGCGTGGTCAATATTGCCCTGGAGGGGATCATCTTGTTTGGGGCTTTGGCGGCGGCGGTAACCACCCAACGCCTGGAAGCTTCCCTTCTGGCCCAGACTCCAGCAGCTCAGGTGGGTTGGATCCCTTGGGTGGGTTTGTTGGCCGGCGCCTTAGGGGGGGTGGCCATTGCCTTTGTGCATGCGCTGATGTGCATCCGCTACAGAGCCGATCAAATTGTCAGCGGCACTGCCATCAACCTGTTGGCCATGAGCGTGCCTTCGCTGGTGCTGCAATCGTTCTACGGCAACACCACCAACTCTCAAGAAATTGTCAATCGGCTGCCGCTGTGGCATGGGTTTAGCCCCTTGGTGTATCTGGCCTTTCTGTTGGTGCCAATCTCCTGGTGGTTGCTGTTCAAAACACCCTGGGGCTTGCGGCTGCGAGCGGTGGGAGAGCATCCTCAGGCTGCTGCCACCATGGGGGTGGATGTCCTGGGTATGCGCTACGCGGCGGTGCTGCTCTCCGGCCTGTTGGGGGGCCTGGCGGGGGCCTACCTTTCCATTGGCTTTTTGAACCAGTTTGTCCGCAACATGTCAGCAGGAAAGGGCCTTATCGCCTTGGCAGCGATGATCTTTGGCAAGTGGCACCCCTTCGGGATCCTGGGCGCGACGCTGTTGTTTGGGGCCACCGACGCCCTGGCCATTCAACTGCAAGGGGGAGATGTGATGCCGCCCGTGTTGATCCAGGCGTTGCCCTTTGTGTTGACGATGGGGGTTCTATCGGGAATGCAGGGCCGCGCCCGCCGCACTCGTCCGCTGGCTGCCTTGGGCAAAATCTACAGCAACTGAGAAAGAGCCCAGAATTAAGATCCAAGTTGCGGGCTTGGGCAGCAGTTAGTCAGGTGATCGGGGTCGATTGCACATCCCTGGTGGGTGCGCTAGTTCTGGACGCGATTCTCAGTGTGGGCCTGTTGGCTCCCGCCTTGGCAGCCCAGATGGGGCAAAGTCTAGCCGGTAGGGATCCCCATTTGGGTTTATTCTGGACTTAGCCATCTTTCCAGAGTTGCACCTCAGCTTATGCGGGATCCAGAGTCGAAAACGGTTTCACCCCATCGGGATTCTGGCGGTGGCCAACCCTGGAGGCTCTTGTTCCAAGCAGTCGGTAAATCAATCTGGTAAATCAATCTATGTTAGGGGGGGATGAAAACCATGGACATTGATCTCCGTCCGCTGATCGTTCTGTCGCCCATTGTTTTGGTGGTTGCCTGGGCTGCCTACAACATCATCAAGGCTGCCATCAAGGGAGAAGCCAAGCTCTTCGGCGAAAGAGGCAACAACCCCTTTGGCAGAGGGGGGAGCTGAACGTGCGGATCCGCTCACAGCCGGCAGGCTCAGTATGCTAGGTGAGGAGACCCAGGCAGCGGTAACCCCTTCCGAGGGAGCCCGCTCAACATCCGCCGATGTGATTGTCATCGGGGCGGGAGTGGCCGGTTTGGTGTGTGCAAGGCAACTGCTGCGGGCAGGGCTCCAGGTTCTGGTGCTGGAAAAATCGGCAGGCTTGGGCGGGCGCATGGCCACCCGTCGAGTTGAACATGCTGGGCAAACGGTGCCGGTGGATCATGGGGCTCAATACCTGACTGCCGATTCGGATGGCTTTTATCGCTGGGTGAAGGAGCTGCTGGGCCTGGGGCTGCTGGCGGAGTGGACGCGCTCGCTGCATGTGCTGGATCGAGAAGGGCTGCGCCCAGAGGATCCCAACGACGAGAAACCACGCTACGCTTGCCCCCAGGGCATGACAATGCTGGCCAAACACTTGGCTGCCCCGCTGTCGGTACACACCCAAACTCGTGTGGTCAGCCTCAAACCTTTGGTAACCACCTGGCAATTGAAAGCGGAGAACGGCCAATGCTACGAGGCTGCTGCCCTGGTGGCGACAATTCCGGCCCCCCAGTTGCTGCCCCTGCTCCGGGAAGGGATCCCTTCGGCTGAAAACCTGTTGCCTCTGCTGGAATCCGCCCAGTATCAACCCTGCCTTGCGGTTTTGGCGGGCTACTCTGAGCATACGCCGCCTTGGAAGGGGATCAAGTGCTTGGAGGATCCGATGTTGGCCTGGCTGGGACTGGACAGCAGCAAGCGCCTGCAGCCGCTCCCGCCTGTGGTGGTCTTGCATGGGGGGGCGGAGTGGTCATCTCTGTACTTGGAGGCCGGCCCCTCTGAGCTGGAAAAGGCCGGTCGAGAATTGCTGGCCCACGCAGCCCAACGGCTGGATCCCTGGTTGGCTTCGCCACAATGGATGCAGGTGCACCGTTGGCGCTACGCTTTGCCTTTGGAAACCACGGGATTGGCCAGCTTAAGCACCCGTGTGCCGGTTTCCGCTGCCGAGGGATTGCCTTTGGTTTGTGCCGGCGATTGGTGCGCCGGAGGGCGCGTAGAGGGGGCTTGGCTCTCAGGACACAATGCCGCCAAAACCTTGCTCGAAATGCTTTCTGGGAAATGAGGGTATGCACAGGCCGACCCGGTCGGCAGGGCAAGTGCCTGACCTGGCGCAGGACAGAGATGACGGCAAGACCACTGGGAGGGCAGGCTGAGGGCCGCTGAGAATTTCCACCCTCTGGGCCGGGGAGTGTGTCAAGCTAAAGGGTGGATCCCCCGGCAGATGCTCTCCTCTCCACTCATGTCCAGAATCTGTACAATCTACCGCCGTGCGCAATTTGCCGCCAGCCATCGGTACTGGTTGCCCGAACTCTCAGAAGCCGAGAACTTAGCCCGCTTTGGCCCAAATGCCCGTTTTCCCGGCCATGGCCACAACTATGTGCTGGAGGTGGGCATGAGTGGTGAGGTGGATGACTATGGGATGGTGCTCAACCTCTCGGATGTAAAGCAAGTGATCCGGCAGCGGGTGATTCAAGATCTCAACTTTGCTTATCTAAATCAAGCTTGGCCGGAGTTTGCCCAAACCTTGCCCACTACCGAGTTTATCGCTTACGTGATTTGGCAACGCCTGGCCGATGCCTTGCCCCTAACCAGCGTCCGTCTGTACGAAGATCCTGAGCTTTGGGCCGAATACCGAGGAGAAGCCATGCAAGCCTACTTGACTGTTGCCACCCATTTCAGCGCCGCCCACCGCTTGGCTCTGGATCACCTGAGTTTTGAAGAAAACAGCGCCATCTACGGCCTCTGTGCCCGTCCCCACGGCCACGGCCACAACTACGGCCTGGAGATCACCGTCAAGGGATCCATCGACCCGCGCACGGGGATGATCGTGGACTTGGCGGCCCTGCAGCGGCTGATCGAGGAGCAGGTGGTGAAGCCGCTGGATCACACCTTTTTGAACAAAGACATTCCCTACTTTGCCCAGGTGGTGCCTACTGCCGAAAACATCGCCCTCTACATCCAGCGGCTGCTGACTCTGCCCCTGCGGGAGCTGGGGGTGCAGTTGCATCGGGTTCGCCTGCAGGAGAGCCCCAACAACAGCAGCGAGGTCTACGGGGAGTTTCCGCTGGAAGAGCTGCTCAACTCCTCAGAAGGACAAGATGTGGCTTCTTCCGCTTCTGGCAGCCGTATTGCCATGCAGGGCTGATGCGGCCATCATGTTGGATCTGGTTAAGCTGAGCGGGCAAATTCCTGCCTTCACCCGGCACCTGCAACAGGAGTCGAAAGCCAGCCAAGAACGCCTCCGCCAAGCCTGGCAAGTTTTCGAGCGCTGGCAGCAGGAGCCGCAGGTTTGGCAGTCCCGCTGGGCCGAGTGGGGATCCCATCTGTCGTTTGTTTGCGCCAGCCCCGCCGAGCCGCCGGAAGCCTGGGGATCCCTGCCCAAGGTCGAGCCTCTGCAGGGGCGACACACGGTGGTGGCCACGGATGGATCCCAGATTTTGCCCAGCCATCACGAGATTGCCTACTGCTCGCTGATCAATGTTGGGCGCGTGGTTCTCCACTACGGCACCCAGGAGTGGCCGCTCCTGGACAGCCAGCCCCTGCTGCTGTATGGAGATGGGCCCCTTGCCCAGCAAAACCGCTCAGACTCCCCTCTCTCGGAACCGCGGGCAGAAGGGTTGCCGAGGGCCCCCCTTAACCGGCGAGACTCTCGCCCGCAGCGCGCTCCAGGTGAACGCAATCCTACCAGCGGCACGGAGTCCTCGTTGGGGCTGGAAGAGATATTGGCCTTACGACGCTCCCAAGCGGAACTGGAGGAGCTGGCTCGTTTGGCCCTGTCGGTGCCCCGTCGCCGCACCACGCTGGCGCTCCTGGATGGATCCCTAATCCCTTGGGGACTGGAGCCTCTGCCCCAGTCGGCCCGGCGCCCCTGGTTGGATCCCATTCTGGCGACCTTGGAGCAGTTGCGGGCGGCCCGCATTCCTCTCGTGGGTTACATCAGCGCCTCCCGCAGCAGCGAAACCCTCAACTACCTGCGCTTGGGGCTGTGCCCGTACCTGGGCTGTGACTGCTACCGCTACTGTCCCGGCGAGAAGTCTCCTCCCTGCCATCCCTTCGCCCCCCTGGCAGACCGCGTCTTTTGGGGATCCCTGCTGCAGCCGGGAGAGCGCAGCCCCCTTTGGCGCAGCGGCGCCAGCGTGTTGGACGCCTTCGGGGAACACCACGTCCACTGTTGTTACCTCAATGTTGGCGAGGGATCCCTGGGCCAAGCCGAAATTGCTCGCCTGGAGTTTCCCGCTTGGGTGGTCCAGGATGCGGAGTTGCTGCAGCGGGCTCTGGCAGGGGTGCTGAGCCAAGTGCACAAGGGCTTTGGCTACCCCATCGCCTTGGCGGAAGCCCATCATTTGGCGGTGGTGAGAAGCGGGGATCGGCAGCGGTTTTTTGCCTTGATCGAGCAGGAGCTGCTCCGGGCCGGCCTGCGCCACGTGGCCGTCTCCCGCAAGGAAGCCCAGAAGCGGAGTGGCATTGCCTGAACCGACGCCGGGGATCCCTGGCACCCAAGAGAAGGCTGTAGCCTATTGAGGGGATCCCCATTCAACGGCTAGGGTTGCCAAGGTGTCCCAATCCTGTCTCTGTTGCCGACATGACCGACATGATGATCCGAGCCCCTCTGCGCAGCCTCATCTCCCCCCTCACCCACGACCCCCTTTGGTACAAAGATGCAATCATCTACGAGCTGCCGGCACGGGCCTTTTTCGACAGCGACGGCGATGGCGTGGGCGACTTCCAGGGCCTGACCGAAAAGCTGGACTACTTGCAAGAACTGGGGATTACAGCCGTCTGGCTGCTGCCGTTTTTCCCCTCGCCTTTAAAAGATGACGGCTACGACGTTTCTGACTTTACCAGTGTTCACCCTGACTTGGGCACCCTAGAAGACTTCAAGATCTTTCTGGAGGCTGCCCATAAGCGGGGGATCCGCGTCATCATTGAGCTCATCCTCAACCACACTTCGGATCAGCACCCCTGGTTTCAGCGGGCCAGACGAGCTGCCCCCGGCACCCCCGAGCGGGACTTTTACGTTTGGAGCGATACCCCCGAAAAGTACAAAGAGGCCCGCATTATCTTTCAAGACTTTGAAGCCTCCAACTGGACCTGGGATTCAGCGGCCAAGGCCTACTACTGGCACCGCTTTTACTCCCACCAGCCAGATCTCAACTACGACAACCCCGCCGTACAAAAAGCCATGTTCGAGGTGGTGGACTTTTGGCTGAGCTTGGGGGTAGATGGCATGCGGCTGGACGCGGTGCCTTATCTCTACGAGCGGGAGGGCACCACCTGCGAGAGCCTACCGGAGACCCATGCCTTTCTCAAGGCTCTGCGCCGACACATTGACCAAAGGTATCCTGGCCGCATGCTGCTGGCGGAGGCCAACCAGTGGCCAGAAGATGCTGTGGCCTACTTCGGCGATGGGGACGAGTGCCACATGGAGTTCCACTTTCCCCTCATGCCACGGCTGTTTATGGCCATCCAGATGGAGGATCGCTTCCCCATCATTGACATCCTGCAACAAACCCCTCCCATTCCTGAAACCTGCCAGTGGGCCCTCTTCCTGCGCAACCACGACGAGCTCACCCTGGAGATGGTCACTGACGAGGAGCGGGACTACATGTACCAGGTGTACGCCAAGGATCCCAACGCGCGGGTGAACCTGGGGATCCGCCGCCGCTTGGCCCCCCTGCTGGGCAACAGCCGCCGCCGCATCGAGCTGATGAACAGCCTGCTGTTTTCTCTGCCCGGCACGCCGGTCATCTACTACGGGGACGAGATCGGCATGGGGGACAACATCTACCTGGGGGATCGCAATAGCGTGCGCACCCCCATGCAGTGGAGCGCCGACCGCAACGCCGGCTTTTCGCGGGCCAACCCTCAGAAGCTCTACCTGCCCATCGTCATCGACGCCGAGTACCACTACGAAGCTGTCAATGTGGAGGCGCAGCGAAACAACCCCCATTCCCTGTGGTGGACCATGAAGCGGCTCATCGCCGTGCGCAAGCGATTCCAAGCTTTTGGCCGCGGCTCCTTTGAGCTGCTCCACCCGGAAAATCGCAAGGTGCTTGCCTTTGTGCGAGCCTACCGCGGCGAGCGCATCTTGGTGGTGGCCAATCTCTCCCGCTACGCCCAGTGGGTGGGGCTGGATCTATCGCCGTGGGAAGGATTGATCCCGGTGGAGATCTTTGGCCACACCGAGTTTCCCCCTATTGGGCGACTGCCCTATTTCCTAACGCTAGGCCCCCATTCCTTTTACTGGTTTTCCCTTGAGCCCAAAACGGAGACCATCCACCTCAGCCCCAGCAAAGCGGAGGAGCAGGAACGCCTGGTCCCTCTGGTTGTTCAAAGTGGTAGTCCTCTGGTTGTTCAAAGTGGTAGTTGGGACAGTCTCTTGCAAGGGGAAAGCCAAAAGCAGCTGGAGGCAGTCTTGGCGGACTACCTCTACCGCTGTCGTTGGTTTGGCTCCCAAAACCGCCAGCTCCAGGCGATCCATATCCTGCAGGCTATCCCCTGCCGCCGAGAAGAGGAGTCCTTGCTGGGCAGCCAGATCTTGCTTCTCCAGGCCGAGTTTATCGAGGGCGATACGCAGCTCTACTCTCTCCCTGTGGGCTATGCCACCCAAGAAGCAGCCGTACACCTGCGCCTAGAGATGCCCCAGGCGGTCATCCTCCCTGTGCAAGTGGCCGGAGGGCCGGCGGGAGTAATTTTCAACGCTCTGGCTGACAAAAGCTTCTTGCTGCGGCTGCTGCAGCTAATTGCCCAGCAGGGCCGCCTGCGTCACCGTCAGGGAGAGCTCTGGGCCACTAGCTTTGCTGCCCTTGAGCATGACCTGGAACCCCGCCTCCTCAAGGCGGAGCAGAGCTACGCCTCCGTTGTCTATGGCAACCACTACCTCCTCAAGCTCTACCACCGGGTGGCCGAGGGGGTAAACCCAGAGCTGGAGATAGGCCGCTACCTGCTGGAGCACCATCCCCAGGTGCGCGTGCCACGGCTGCTGGGATCCCTGGAGTATCGCCGTCGTCGCGGGGCCCGTGGGTTTGATCCCGCCGATCAGCCCATTACCCTGGCCATTTTGCAGGAGTACATCCCCAACGAGGGAGATGCCTGGCACTACACCCTGGACAGCCTGGGGCAATTTTTTGAGGCGGTGCTGGTTCACTACCAAGAGGTGGATCCCGTGCCCGTGCCGCAGGGATCCTTCTTGGAGCTTTCCCAACAGCCCTTGCCAGAGCTGGCCTACGCCATCATCGGCAGCTACCTAGAATCGGTGCGGATCTTGGCCAAGCGCACCGCCGAGCTGCACATCGCCCTGGCTGCCGATACGGAGAACAAAGACTTTGCCCCAGAGCCTTTCTCCAGCCTGTACCAGCGCTCCGTTTACCAGTCCATGCGCAACTTGGTGGGGCAGGTGTTTCCGCTGCTGTTCGCGTCAGCGGGACGGAGTCCTTATAAGCAGCTCCCCAAGCTGCCGGAAGCAGAGGCCAACTTGGCTCGGGCTGTTTGCGACCAAGAAGGGGAAATCATGAGCCGCTTCCGCCTGATCCTGGAGCGGAAGATCACCGCCCTGCGTACCCGCTGCCACGGGGATTATCACCTGGGCAAGGTGCTGTTTACCGGCAAAGACTTTGTCATCATCGACTTTGAAGGGGAGCCGGCCCGCTCTTTGGGCGAACGGCGTCTCAAGCGTTGCCCCTTACGGGATGTGGCGGGGATGCTGCGATCCTTCCACTATGCTGTCCACACAGCTTTGCGCCAGCAACTGGAGAGCGGCTTGGTCTGCGCCGACCACTGCCCCGACATGATGCGGTGGGCCCAGTTTTGGCACCGCTGGGTCTGCGCGGGCTTTTTGGCCGAATATCTGCAGGTGGCTTCCCAAGCGGCTTTTTTGCCCCGCAGCCTGCAAGAGATAGAGGTGTTGTTGGACGCCTATCTGCTGGAAAAAGCCATTTACGAGCTGGGCTATGAGTTGAACCACCGCCCCGAGTGGGTGGAGATTCCCCTGCGCGGGATCTTGCAACTGCTGGGCATTTCCACCAAGGTTTAGGGGATCCTGTCGGCAGGCCATTTGGGGTGAGCGACTGGGGGACAAACATGTGTGGACGGTTTAGCCTGGCAGTGGCGCCAGAAGTGCTGATGCAGCATTTCGGCTTGCCGGCGGCAGCCCAAGAAAGGGCAGCTGTCCCCCGGTATAACATCGCTCCTTCTCAGCCGGTGCTGGCGGTGGTGGCGGGATCCCTTCAGCGCGAGGCAACCCATTTTCGCTGGGGCTTGATCCCCGCTTGGAGCCAAGCCGCCAAGGCCGGGTTGATCAATGCTCGTTCTGAAACGGTGGCCGAGAAGCCTTCTTTCCGCGAAGCTTTCCGCCGTCGTCGCTGCCTGATCCCGGCAGATGGCTTCTACGAGTGGGCCGACCAGGGTACAGGCAAGAAGGGCAGACAACCCTACTGGTTTCACCTGCTGGATCGACCGGTATTTGCCTTTGCCGGGATTTGGGAACGCTGGCGCAGTCCAGAGGGGGTGGAGGTGGAAACCTGTGCCATCCTCAACACCGCTGCCAACCGCCTGATGCGGCTTTTTCACGAGCGGATGCCCGTGATTTTGACGGAAAACGACTACGACCTTTGGCTGGATCCCCAGGTGCAGGATCCCAAGCTGCTGTTGCCCCTGCTTCGCCCCTACCCGGCAGAGGCCATGGTGGCTTATCCGGTCAGCACCCATGTGAACAATCCCCGCCACGAGGATCCCACTTGCCGTGCTCCTATCGGAGAAGCAGTGCAGGGATCCAGCCTCAGCGAGCCCGCTGGTAGCGCATCCCCGGCAGTTGTACCAGCCAGCCTTCCAATTCCATAAGCAGCAGGGTACTGGAAAGGGTGGCAATATCCATCTGGCTAGCCTGGGCCAGGGCATCGAGGCTGAGGATGCCCTCCCCTAGCAGCTGCCAGAGCAGTTGCTGTTGGGGATCGCTGGGGCCAGTGGACGAGGGCTGCTTTAGCACAGGGGATCCCTGGAGGAGGCCCAAGTCTTTCAACAGCTCCTCGATCCCCAGGATCATGCCGGCGCCGTCGCGGATGAGCTGCAGGCAGCCGCGGGCTGCTGCCGTGTCGATGTTCCCCGGCAGGGCATACACTTCCCGACCGTAGTGGTTGGCCAGGTGAGCAGTAATTAGCGCTCCCGAGGTTTCCGGAGCCTCCATCACCAAAGTGGCGCGGCAGAGGCCGGCAATGATGCGGTTGCGCTGGGGAAAATGCTCCTTGGCCGGTGGCGTGCCGGGGGGATATTCGCTGAGGATGGCCCCTTGGGCCAGGATGCGCCGGTAGAGAGCTTGATGGTGAGCTGGGTAAACTTTGTCCACCCCCGTTCCCACCACGGCCACCGTCTTGCCGCCGGCATCCAGACAGGCCTGGTGGGCAATGCCGTCGATCCCCGTTGCCAGCCCCGAGACCACCACACAGCCAGCTTCCGCCAGGGCAGCGCTGACTTTCTGGGTCCACTGTCGACCGTAGGCCGTAGGGGCGCGGGTGCCGACGATGGCAATAGCCGGCTGTTGCCAATTGGGACATTCTCCTAGGGCATAGAGAATGGGCGGGGGATCTGGCACCTCCCACAGCAGCGGCGGATAGTCCGGATCTGCAGGCGTGAGAAAGGGGATCCCCGCTTTGAGGGTTTCCTCCAGGATCTGCTCGGGATCAAGGCCAGGACGGGCAGAGACAATAGCCTGGGCCAGGGTGGGGCCAATGCCTTCCACCTGCCGCAGGGCCGGGGCATCCGCTTGCCAAGCCCGCTCCAGGGATCCAAAAAACTCCGCCAGCCGCTTGAGCCGGTGGGGGCCAATCCCTTTGATGCGGGCCCAAGCTAGCCAATAAGGCCGCTCTGGTTCTCCGCGCTTTGGCCAACGGAAAGGCTCCACCTTGCCGGCAGGATCTGAAGGGGAAGTGGAGAAAGACAATTTCAGCTCTGCGCAACAGTGGCTGTATCTTAAATAATCGGCAAAAGGAACCCGTGGCAAAAAATCAGGAGATGGGCAGATGTCAGGGTTGGATCCCGGCGGTAACCTTCAGGGATCAAGGCCCCTGCGGTTTGGACGGATGCGGCAGGCTTGGGTGTGGGGGTTTTATCCCCTGCTGTGGCTGTTGACCTGGGCAGGGATCCGCTCTGCCCAGCCGCAGGTATTGGGGATCCCTGCTTGGTACTGGGGGGCAGGGCTGGCCGTGCTGCTGCTGGTGCCCTTGAATCTTTACATTGTGCGCGTTTGCTGGCCTGGAGATGACTGACAGCATTTTAAGTTTGGGTGTGGTGGGGGTGTACTTGCTGCTGCTGGCAGCCATCGGCTTCTGGAGCTATCGCCACAGCGGTCGGGATCCGGTTAGCTACTTTTTGGCGGGGCGGGGTCTGGGATCCCTGGCTCTAACTTTGACGACGCTGGCCACCTTGCTCAGCGCCTTTACCTTCATTGGGGTGCCGGCAGATGCCTATACCCATGGCCTGGGAATCTTCTTGGGGGTGGGGGTGACCACCGCCCTCATTTCGGGGCTGTTTTTGTGGGTGGGCTACCGGGTATGGCTAGCAGCCCAACACTTTGGCTTCATCACCCCTTCGGAGTTCTTCGGCCATCGTTTTCAAAGCCCCCTGTTGGCGTTGTTGTATTGCCTGAGCGCTTTGGTGTTTACAGCCCCCTACATCAGCATCCAGATCATTGGCGGAGCCCGAACCCTAGCGGCTGTCTTGGGGGAGGGGATCCCCTACTGGCCCTTGGCAGTGGTGGTGGCCTTGGTGATCCTGGGGTATGTGCTCTTTGGCGGATCCCAGGCGGTGGTCTGGACGGACGTGGTGCAGGGGATCATCTTGATTCTGGGGATGGGGGTGGCCTTTGTTGCAGTGGCTTTCTCCCTAGGGAGAGAAGCGGGTAGCGAACTGGATCCCTGGCTGAGCTTGCCCGGCCCCCAAGGACGCTGGAGCTGGCAAGGGTTACTCGGCAATCAACTGCTGTTTTTCATGGCCACTCCCCTTTTCCCACAATTTTTCCAGCGCTTCTACATGGCCAAAAGTGCCCGGCCCTTCCAGACCCTGATGGTAGTCTGGCCGCTGCTGATTCTGCTGGTCTTTTTCCCAGCAGCTCTGCTGGGGGTTTGGGGCCGCCTGGCTTTTCCCGGCCTGGAGAAAGCGGACCAGATCATACCCCTGATGTTGCAAACTCTGCCCGGCGGCGTAGCAGCGGTGGTGATTACGGCGGCCCTGGCTGCTCTCATGTCTACAGCTGACTCCCAGCTTCTCACCGCCAGCTCCCTAGTGACGCGGGATCTGGTGGTTACCTTCTTCAGGCGCCAGCTTTCCCCCCACCAAGAAGAACAATTGGGACGCTGGGTGGTGCTGGGGATCGGTTTGGCCTCTTTTGCCATTGCCCTTAACCCGCCGGGGCTGATTGTGGAGATTGCCACCTGGAGCTTTCAGGGAAATGCCATGCTGTTCCCAATCCTGATAGCCGGTCTGTACTGGAAGCGGGCTACCCGCGCTGGGGCTGTAGCCGGGGCCCTCGTCTCCAGTGGCCTGACTTTAGGTTGGCTGTCGGGTCTGTTGCCGCGGGCTTGGACAGGGGGCTGGTTACCCGTAATCCCGGCAGTGGTGATCGGCAGTGGGGTGTTAATTGGCGTAAGCTTGCTTACCCAGCCGCCCAAGGAGCAGGTGACCGCCTACTACGAGGAAGGGCCTTGGGGAGAGTAGGTTATTCTTTATCGATCAGCTCAATCAACGCTTTTCCAGGTCTGCCGGTAGCCAGCCAGCTTGAGCCAGGCCGTTGAGAAATGCGAAAGTCCCTCCTAGAAAAAGCAAGCCCATCAGGCCCGCCAAGGGGTTGCCGCCGATCCCGGTCAGCCACTCGGGCACCCTGCCGGTGTACTCAATCCAGGCCAGATTGTTGACCCAGGCCATGCCCCATACCCAACCCGCGTGCAGCCCTAGGCTAAGGCCCAGCTTGTTTTGGTTCCAGACCCTCGCCTGCACCAGCAGCAGCCCCATCAGCCACAGTCCGGGAAATTGCGGCCAGGTGGCGAGAATCTCAGGCAAAGGCTTCAGGAAATGGGCCATAGCAAACAGGAAGCTGGATCCCCACACCGCAGTGCTGCAACCGTAGTCCAGCAGCATCTCCTGCAGCAGCCAGCCGCGAAAAAACAGCTCCTCCGCCAGCGCCACCCCCAAGCCCAAAAGCAACCCCAGCAACCCATAGACCAGCAGGGATCCCCCTCCTACCGCCCTCCAACTCAGCCAACCCAGGGATCCCTCCAGGCCCAAAAGCAAGAAAAGCCCCCCGACCCCGATCCCCAGGCCCCACAGGATCCCGCTTCGGCAAGGCCAACTGCCATCCAGTCCATAGGCGGCAAACCCGGATCCCCACAGCCCCAGCCAGACCAGCAGCAAGGCATACAGGGGCAGCCACAGGTAGGCTCGCGCTTCCGGAAAAAACCACCCCCCTAGCCCGACCCACGGCAGCCACGCTAGGAGGGGGATCCCCAAAAACAGCAACAGCCGCAGCGGCAAGGGCAAAGCCTTGAGTTTTGCAATCAGCAGGCCCACCCCAACCGCTCCTGCTTAGCGTTCCGGCTCAATGGAGCTGGTGAGGCCGTGCTGACGCAACTGCTCACAGTAAAACTCCGCGTGCTCCCGCGGCACCACGATCACCACAGCAACGCCGTTGTGGTGGGCTTCCAGCATGATCTCAGTGGCTTGCGGCGGCATCATCGCCGGGATCACCTTCACCAGCACCTGAACCACGTACTCCATGGTGTTGACATCGTCGTTGTGCAGCAACACCCGGTACATGGGCATGTGCTTCGGGGTTACAGAAGGCTTGACCAGAGTCTCCGTAGCCACGACGATCCCTCCTTCGGCAGGGTCAACAAGAAGTCTAAGGAACGCAAAACCGCAAAAATGGGGCAAAAGCAGGAAAAACTGTAATGAAATTTTAGCCTTCTCAGCAAGCTCTGTGAAAAGGCCGTGGGGAACCTGGGCGCAGGGGTCAGAGCCGTTAAACCAACCCTAACCCAACCTTCACCTGCCCACAACCTCAGCTTGGGGGCAAAGGTGCTTGACTAAAAAGGCGATTGGCCTTTGTTGCGGATCCCTTTACATTTGCCTGCGTCCCTGAGGTGGGCCCTATGAGTTCCCTGCGTTCCCGTCGCTTTTTCCTGCAGTTGCTGATGTTTGGAGGTGGGGCAGCCGCCCTGGCTGCCTGTGGGGGCACCTCCAGTTCCTCCATTCCCCCCCTGGGAGAGCCTGGATTTCCCCAAGGGGTATTTGCCGGGGATCCCACCGCTGAGGGGGCGGTGCTTTCCACGCGGGTGGTGCCGGCCAGCAGCGTGGATACGGTGCCTGTGACGCTGCAGGTGGCGGAAAATGCCGAGTTCAGCCCCATTCTGCAGCAGGTTTCGCTGACTGCCCGCCGCGTGGCCGGTCGCAACTACCGCACCGAGCCGGGCGACTACATTGCCCGGGCCGTCGTTACCGGCCTGAGGCCGGCGCAGCGCTATTTCTACCGTTTTGTCAGCGAGGGGCTTACCAGCCCTGTGGGCCAGTTCCGCACCCTGCCGGCTGCGGGCGATGGGCGGCCCATCCGCTTCTTGCACATTAGCTGCGCCAATGAGCCTCCTTTTCCCATTGGGGCAGCCCTATTGGCCGAGGTTAACCGCGGCGATATCGATTTCATCTCCTTCAACGGCGACACCGTTTACGCGGATCGCTTTTGGCTGGGGCTGGATCCCATCGGCAACCTGGAGTTTTACCGCAGCCTCTATCGGGATCAGCGGGATCCCAAATATGCCGGGCCGGAGTTCCCGCAACTGTTCAGTCGTACCTCCTTTGTCGTCAACTGGGATGACCACGAGGTAATCGACAACTACAGCGGCCAGAAGGCCCGCGGCGGCCGCGCCGTCCAGCTCAACGACACCACCGGGCAAACCCGCGATGTGGAAGATTTCAGGGTGCTGGGCTACCAGGCCTTTTTTGAGTACAACCCCATCACCCCCAACTTGACGGATGTGCCGGGGGTAGATAGCCGGGATCGGCTGTTTCGCAGCTTCCGCTACGGGGCCAATGCCGAAGTCTTTATCCTGGATCTGCGCCAGTACCGGGATTTGGCGGCGGTCACCCCCATTTTGCCCATTTTGCCTCCCGGCCTGACCCGGCAGCGTTTTTTGGAGCTGGCCGGCATTCGCCTCACGCCCGAACAGGAAACCCTTTTCTTCGGCCCACCCGGCTCCGAGCAAGCCCTGTTTAACCTGCTGCGCCGCACGCCCCGTACCCTCTTGGGCAATCCGCAGAAGCAGTGGCTGTTCAACGGCCTGCGCAACTCCACCGCCACCTACAAGTTCATCGTCAGCGAGTTTCCCATCACGGTGACCTATTTCCGCTCCAACGATGTTTGGGAAGGCTACTGGCTGGAGCGGCAGGAAGTCATTGACTTTATCGAGAGCAACAACATCCGCAACGTGGTGTTCTTGACCGGCAACAACCATGCCGGCTTCATCGGCCAGGTCAACCCCGGCAGCAGCAACCCCATCTGGGAAGTGTGGACCGGCCCCACCGGGCGGAGCGTTACGGCCCTGAGCATTGACGAGCTGGGCAATCAACTGGGGATCCCCAATGCCAGCCGCCTGTATTACCGGATTGTGAACGGCTTTTTGGCACCGGTGAACCCGACCAATCCGCAAGTGAGCGGGATCCCAGGGGTAACGACGGGCAACTTGCGCTTTTTGGAGCTGGCGGTGCCCAACTACAACGTTATTGAAGTGTCCGGCAGCCGCTGCACCATTCAAATCAAAGGCCCTACCGGCAGTGTTTTGACGGATCCCTTAGGGCGAAGGGGGGAACTGAGCTTGCCACAATAAAACCACAATAAAGAAGTCGGCTCAACCGATGAGCCAGCTGCGCCGGATTGTCAATCAAATTAAGGGATCCCTGCTCTACTCGGGATCCCTTTTTTTGTAACTCTTTTTCGCGATTTTCAGCATGAGATTCTTAAGATCCTTAACGTGATCTGAATCATTCGGGAGAAACGGATCTGGGTGCTAGAGTGTGGGCGTTGAGGTGGATCCCTGTAGAAAATCTATCTCCGTTTTTCAGTAGGAGGGCAGTCTTATGGCTTCGGTGCGGGGCTGGTTGGTGGCAAGCTTAATAGGAGCGGCCACAGTTATCGGGGGCGCTGCCGCCTGGGCTCAGAGCCGTAGTTTGTGGCTTCTTAATGGACAATCGACCGTAGTTACAGGCTATTTCTACCGAGGTGAAAACATCTGGGCGCAGTGCGACCAGGATTGCTTCGATGTGGATCTGGTGCTTTACGATGCCAGTGGTCAAGTGGTGGCTACAGACGAACTGTTGGACGATTTCCCCATCGTGCAGGCGCCCTACGAGGGCAACTTTTCTGTCAAGGTGATCATGGCTAGCTGTCTCCACCCCAGTGGTTGTGCTGTGATCGTAGACTCGGACTACAGCTTCTAGAAGGGTGCTGGCTGTCCTCACTTCGTCACCACTGCTTGGGAAACCGATTCAGTAGCCTAGGCTGCTTTATGAGCAGCTTCCTGGACTTTGGCATGGGTAAACTTGCTCAGCCCGTGGATGGTCTTTTCCCAGTAGAAGGGCTTGGTGAAAAGCTGCCACAGAGCCATGTAAGCTGCCATAGAGTGCAGTTGCCAGTAGATGGGGTTGAGCAGGGCATAGAAGGCCAGATCGTAGTACCCTCGCCGGAAAACGGCCACCAAGTTGAGGTAAATCCCAATGGCATTGCCCACCAGGAGGTTAAACAAGCCCAGATAAACCAGCCAACTGGGAAATAGGTTTTGCAGCCAATGGGCGCGGGTGAGCAGCCAGTAAATAAACAGCAGCCACATGATGGGGCTGGTGAGAAAGGTAAAGAAGCTGCCCCCGATAAAAAATTGGTAGGATAGCCAGTTTTTGAGGCCCAGCTTGCGCAAGGAGCGCAGGGGGTTGCGGTTGTGGACCAGCCAAGTTTGCATGTAGCCTTTGATCCAGCGGGAGCGCTGCCGGATCCAGTTTTTAACGGCACAGTTGGCCTCTTCGTAGGTGGTGGAGTTGATCACGCCCACGGTATAGCCGTGCTGGCTGGCGCGGATGCCTAGATCTGCGTCTTCGGTGACGTTAAAGGGATCCCATCCCTGCAGCTCCCGCAGGCGGTCAGTGCGAAAGTGGTTGCTGGTGCCACCCAAGGGGATCGGCATTCTGAGAGTTTCCAAACCCGGCAGAAGGTAATCAAACCAATAGGAATACTCCAGGGTGAACATGCGGGTGAGGAAGTTCTCGTTGCGGTTGAAGTAGTTGAGGGCAGCCTGGACGCAGACCAAGCTGGGATCCCCTTTCTGGAAGGCGATGACCGCTTTTTTGAGTTGATCTGGGTCAGGAATATCTTCAGCGTCGTAGATGGTGAGATATTCGCCACGGGCAAAAGCCAGGCCGTAGTTGCAAGCTTTGGGTTTGGTCTTGGGCTTGCTATCCGGTACCAGCAGCAGGCGCACGTAGCGGGGGGGCTTGGCAGCCCGGGCCGCCTCAATGGTGGCGCGGTCGTTTTCTTCTAGCAAGATGAGCACATCTAAGCGCTCATGGGGGTAATCCAGCTTGGAGAGAGACTTGATCAAAATCGGCATTACTTCCGGCTCTTTGTAGACCGGCACCAGGATGGTGTAGATGGGCAAGTCGCGATCATCCAAAGCGGCTACTTCCTCATCGGTAATCTGGTGGAAGCGATCGGCGGATCCCACTAGGCTGAGCAGCAGTTTGAACAGGATCGAAGCGACGTAAAAAAGATTGATCAGCAGCACCAAAATGGTCAGAGTCGTCCAGGGAGCAGTGGCCAACCCCAATAGAAATAGCAGCAGCAGGCCGTAGCCCACTGCAATCTGGGAGGGGGTAAACACCCGCG
This sequence comes from Synechococcus sp. R5-15, assembly GCF_047462035.1. Classification (NCBI taxonomy): domain Bacteria; kingdom Bacillati; phylum Cyanobacteriota; class Cyanophyceae; order Synechococcales; family Synechococcaceae; genus Synechococcus; species Synechococcus sp. R5-15. Next base: position 57,106 of record NZ_JANSIK010000033.1, read on the forward strand.
AGGCCGATTCTTCTGGCAGGCGGGCCATGAGCTTGTACACAGCTTCTTGGCTCAGCTTAGGTCCTTGATCCTGGCTGAGAAGCTGCGTGATATCCTGCTCGGTGCCCAGAACTTTTTCAATACGCAAGCCTGGCCGCCAAGCGTAGAGGATCTCATCCACCTCCCAGTCCAGGGGGTCATTCACCATCACCATCAGAGCATTTTCATCTGCCCAGGCTAGGGGGTAGAACAGGTGGCGCATCATCAGCTCAGGATCAAACTGTTGGCTCAGATTCTCCTCCCGATGAAGCAGCCCCGTTCCCATCAGTTGCGAGACCGTTGGGTAGCCCAGCAAATGGGCTAGGATGCTGAGATACTCGGGGGTGGAGAGGTAGCTCAGCCGGGTCAGCACCTGCCCCAGGCTGGAGCCGGTGCGGCGACGAATGGCCAGAAGATCCTGCCATTGTTTCAGAGTAAGCCGACTGCCTACCAGCTCTGCCGTCAGCTTGCGTTCAATGAGGGCGGTCAGAATCTGTTTTTCGGTGGCCGGGATCTCCCAAATCCGATCGGCTTCGGGGCAGAGGCGCTTGACATTTTGCCAGACAATGGGATGGCCCGGCTCCTCGGTAGCAACCACTACGGTTCGCGGGTCGAGCCAGCCACAGGGCAGAAAGCGCACCGGCACCAGATCGATAGGCTCGATCAGCCAAGGCAGCTCTAGGTCGAGGGGATGCTCGAGCAACCAGCTCCTCAGCTCGGGCCGATCCAAGATCTGACAGCAGAGGCGAGCAAACTGACGGGGGTGCATTGCCCTCAAGCTCCAGAGGGCCCGCGGCAGGGAACAATCAGCTTGTTTTTGATAGCGATAAGCCTTTGCCAACTGCTCCTGGGTTAGACAGCCTGTGCGCACCAACCAGTATTCGATAAGCGTTAACATAAGCTCAAAATCAGGTTAATTCTAGGCGAATCTTAGGTTCTCGCTTGGCTTAAGAGGGGGTTGGCGGCTCAGGTCGCCGGGCCAAACGTCGATAGGTGTCCCATGCCCCCACAGCCAGCAGGATGGCCAGCAAAAGCACCAGCCAAAAGCGGTACTGCCACAAAAGGAGCTGCCAGTTGAGGCGACCGCGGTAGCGCACTCGATAGCCTGCCGGCGTGAGATCCCAGCTCTGTACTTGGGTGAGATCGGGGGCAGCGGCATAGGCGGTGAGCACGTTTCCCTGTAGCTGGTTGGCCAGGCGGGTGCGCGGATCGGCAAGGCCGCGGCTGAGGCGCTCTGCCAAAGCCGGGTCAGATCCCCACCAGGAAAGCCAAAGGTTCGGCTTACCTTTCAGGAGAAAGTACTGCAAAAGGCCGAGGTTTTCTTGAGGCTGAGCGGCCAAGGCCACCTGCTGGTTGAGGGGATTGATGATTTCAAACTGGGATCCCAGCCGGATGGGGCTATTAAGCTCCACCTGATCTGGCCCAGCCACGATCACCTGCCAGGCAAAGTTCCCCGTCTCCAGGTTGGCTTCCTCTTTGGGCAAAACCTCAAGGGTGGGCAGCAGGGGTCGGGCAGCCAGCCGGCTGAGGGCACCGACCAGGTAGGCGGCAGCCGGCAGCAGTTGGGGATCCCCCAGCCCAACCCGTCCGGATCCCTGCAGCACCGCCGGGATCTCCTGCAGCTCGCCGCTAGGGGCTTGGTAGCCGCTCCAGAGAAGGCCAGAGCTATCCGAGCGCACTTGTAGGGTCAGCGGAGTCAGGGATCCCTGGCAATTACCGGGGCTGGCGCCATAGTCAAAGCGGAGCTCCAGTTGATTAAAGCGGCGCAACAGGCGGGTGGGTAGGGTAACGGTCTCGTTGAGCTGGGTGCGGCCTGTTAGGTTGTAGGTGCGCAGCAGAACGCCATTCAAGAACACGTAGCCCGTCAGGCGATCCCCCACTCGGCCATCCACCGGGTTCATAATGACGTCTAGTTGCGCCGCCAGATCCCGCGGTCGTCCCCCCAATTGGGACAGGTTGAAGTTGAAGACCAAAGACTGGCTGCCAAACCCCCGCAGCAGCGGATCCACGATCCCCAGCTCTCGCAGGCTGAGGCGGTTGGCCCTGAGCGCTCTCTCCAGATCCGCCACCCTTGTCACCTGGATGCCTCGGCTGACCAGCCCCGCCCGCTTCCATTCTTCATAGAGAGCAAGAATAGCTTCCCGGCGGGCGGCCACTCGCAGGCGGGATCCCTCTGGGGTAATTTGATGCTGCAAGTGGGGGGTGAAATTGGCCGGCTCTAAGATCACCTGTGCCCCCTGCTTCGGACGGTTGCTCCACAGGATGGGCGTTTGCGGAAACAGGTGAGAAAGGAGGCTGTACAGCCACAGAGCTGCTTCCGCCGTCTCAGAGGAAGGATTGGCCGGCACTACCAAAGTAACCTGAGGATACAGCCGGCCCAGAAAACCGGCCACCGTGGCATCAGGAACGAGGGGCGCCAGCTCAAAGAAACTATCCCGCCCTACCGTCAGCAGCAAATTGCCGGTATTCAAGTCGGCGCAAATATCGTCGCTGATGCTCAGGAAAGGCTGCACCGACAAGGTGATAAAGCGCTCGCCAGCGGCCAAGCTGGGGATGGGCACCCGCACCACCGGCTCCTGCCGCAGGTCCCGCACCAGAAAAAGGCCCATTAGCTCCTCGTTGATCAGCACCCGCACCGTGGACGTGGGCTTGAGCACCGGCGAGGGATCCAGGCGCAACTGCACAAAGCTGGCCTCGGGGTCAAGGCCGTTGAGGGGGGCAGGGATCCCGATATCTAGACGCGGGTTAGCTCCTTGCAGCAGCACCGAGCGGTCGTAGCCCAGCCTTTGCAGAGAAATGACTTCCGCTGCGTGGACAGCCGTCGGCCCGCAACACCAAAGCAAACCGGCAACCCACAAAGCCCACTGCCTTGCCTTCTGCGTCACCTTGACCCCCTCTTGCTTATCCCTCACTTGTCTAGTGCAGGCAAGCCCCTTGGCCTACCTGACCCAGGTTTGCCCGACATGCAGAAATCTGTAAGCTTTCGGGGTCTGTACGCACAAATCGTGGATTCGGATGCCCAGGGGATCCCTTTACTGGCGGGCGTAGTCATCCTCAAAGCGCACAATGTCGTCCTCCCCGAGATATTCCCCGTTTTGCACCTCGATCAACACCAAGGGAAGGGTGCCGGGG